>JAOTVC010000252.1 GCA_029863585.1 Alphaproteobacteria bacterium
AGGCCCGCGGCACCGAGAACGGCAATGAAGCTCGTGGTTTCAACGCCGAACCGGTTGAGTACCGCCAGGACCGTGAAAACGATGACGCCGTAACGCACCAGGCTGGAAACAAAGTGGCGGATGGTGTCATCGATCTTTTCGCTTTTGGACAGCGCCGAACTTGTCATCCGCGCGGCCCATCCGGCGGCAATGTAACCGACGATCAGAATGATGATCGCGCCGATCACATTCAGGCCATAGGTGCTGACAACCTGAACGACCTGCTCCGTTGCGTTTGTTGTGCTTTCTTCCATTACAGTTTGTTCCCCCTGTATCGGTCGCCGCGGCGAAGGAGCCGCGCCGGTCCGTGATCAAACCGCCGGCTAGAATAAACAAGCCGATTGCCGCGTGGCAAAGCGATTCGGTGCGGAGAAACGGGTTGCGGTCGGCCGCCGCAGATTGCGTTTCGATTTCAGGATTGCCGATAGGCCGTAACCTCGACCTCGACGAGCTTGCCTTCGGCCGAATATCCCTCAACGAAGTGAATTGCGAGCTCCCGTGGCAGGCCGCCGGTGGTGGCCTGGATCAGGGAACGCAAATCTGCGGCGCTCTGACTGGCGTGAAGATAGCAAGAGGTATGCACCACGTCGTCCCAGCCGCACCCGCACTCGGCCAGATAGTCGATGATCCGCGGCAGAATATTCGTTCGCAGCTGATCGTCCAGGGTCGCAAGCACCGCGGTTTGACCGGAAAAAACAACCAGCGGGCCTCGGGTGAGATAGCGGCACGGGAGGCGCGGCGGATCGTTCTCCCGGATGGTTTTCTCGAATCCCGGTTCCGGCCGCAGGGCGATCAGGTCCATCGCGATGTTGGCCTGGGATGCAAACAGGGCGGGCGCGATATAGCTTGAGGTCGCGGCGCGGGCGGGGCCCGAAAGAGTGTCCCTGCGGACGTCGCTGGCGGCATCCCGGGCGGCGCGATCGCGGCCGAACAACCGGCTGCGCACAGTGTCGGCCAGGCCGAGCCGTTCCTCGTCCAAAACGCGGGCGAATTCTGCGAACAGGGCTTCAGCCGCCTCGCCGGGGGCGCTTCCCTCCGGCCCTTCACCCGACAATTCCACGAACTCCAGCCCCAGAACATTGCGGATGACCTTGCGCATTTCCTGCTCCCTCCCTCGAATCGACCAATTCGGATCTTGCCGCGCCATGCCTGGACGGGCAAAGTACTTTGAAATCCATGGAAATTCTTAACGTTGCTCTTGAATGGAGCCGCGCTAAGATAACCTTTCATAAATACTATCGTACTAAGTTGCATGCGCTTAAAAGCGCAGATTTGGGTGTTTTTTGGGTCGGGATAGTTGGCGCCCCTGGACGGCCGTGTTCCGGGCCCAGGTTTTCGGTGCGTCTTGACGGACGAAGGAGTGGGTCGAAATGGCGATGCCGTTGTTGGGTGAAATCTTTGTCGCCAAGGGGCTGGTGACGGAAGATGAGGTCGAACGCGCGTTGCGGATCCAGCGCGACGAGGGCGGCCGTTTTGGCGACTGTCTCGTTTCGCTTGGCATCGTCACCGAAGAAGAGATCAACGAGATTCTGAAGGAGACCCCTGAGGCGCCGCGCAATCTTAAGGAAATCGATGTCGACCCGATGATCCTTCTCCAGCTGATGGTCAAGGGCATGTATCTCGAGAGCTTCGAGACCCCGTCACAGCTAAGCGACGCAATGCGCCTACCCAATTCCTTGGTCAACGAATTGCTCAAGGAAGCGGTGGATCGAAAGCTGATGGAGGTTGTCGGCTCGGCGGACTCATCGGTCGGTGCCTTTTCCGAGATGCGCTATCTTCTGACCGCGCTCGGCCGCAGCTGGGCCAATGAGTCGCTTGAGCAGAGCCAGTATTTCGGGCCCGCGCCGGTGACCCTGGATTCTTACCGCGACCGCGTCGCGCTTCAGAGGGTGACCAACGAATGGGTGACGCGGCAGGACATCACCGAAGCGTTCAAGGAATTGGTGATCCCCGAACGGTTTGTCGATCGCCTCGGGCCTTCGATCAACTCCGGCTCCGCGCTGCTGATCTACGGCCCGGCGGGTAACGGCAAGACGACCATCGCGGAAATCCTGGGCACCGTGTTCAGGAACGTCATCTACATCCCCCATTGTTTCGAGGTCGATGGCCAGATCATCAAGGTGTTCGATCCAGCCGTTCATAAGCCTGTCGGCGATGCCGCGGCGGGAACCGTGCCGCGATTGTCGATCCAGCGCGATCATTTCGACAGGCGCTGGGTGCCGTGCCAGCGCCCGCTGGTGATCGCCGGCGGTGAACTGACGCTGGACATGTTGGATCTTCAGTTCAGTCAGGTGTCGCGGTTCTATGAGGCTCCGCTGCACGTGAAGGCGCTCAACGGGATCTTCGTAATCGACGATTTCGGCCGCCAACGGGCGGAGCCGGAGGATATCCTCAACCGGTGGGTCATGCCGCTGAACAACCGGGTGGATTATCTCAAGCTGCACACCGGAAAGGCATTCCAGGTTCCGTTCGACGAGCTGATCATCTTCTCAACCAACATGCATCCCAACGACCTGATGGATCCTGCCTTCCTGCGGCGTATCACCTACAAGCTGGAGACCGTCGAGCCGTCCGAGGAATTGTTCCGCGAAGTGTTCGAGAACGTCGCGCGCAAGCATGACATGGAGTTGACCGAGGAGACCTATAACCAGGTCATCGAGACCATCCGAAGCCATGGGACGCCGCTTGCCTATTATCATCCGCAGTTCATCGTCAATCAGGTGCTAGCGACCTGCAAGTTCCAGGGAAAACCGCCAGAGTTCAACCATGACAACGTCGCCGACGCCATGCTCAATCTGTTCGTCAACGACCCGCGGCCGGCCGCCAGTGCGGAAGTATCGCGTTCGATGAACCTGTCCGGCGCCATGCGAAAGACCGCCTAGGGTCCGCCCCGAACCCGGCGATCGCTGCGCGTCCGCCAGCACTGCAGATACTCCAACACCATTCAATCTAGTCTGGTCAATCTAGTCTGGGCCGTGCGCCGCAGCCGGGTCTCCGACGCGGGCCGGCGATGACCGTTGTGCCCCGGGCACGCCATGCCTTAATCTTAGCCGAGAACGATCGCATCAAGCGATTACCGGCGACCAGGTGTGGGAGGAACGACGATGACGCGCAGTGGAGACCAGTTCAGGGAAGCGATCCTCGATCTTTTGCAGGAGTTGAGGTGGGATACCCCGACGATCCTGGAAGATTACCTCCGTAATCATCTGACCCGGGAAGGGGCCCTTGTCTACGGCTTGGAGCATTGCGTGTTTGCCGCCAACTTCCCCCGTTGGCTGGCCAATATCACGGGTAATTGCCCCCATCTCGAGGTCCGAAAATACCTGATCGAGAATATGTACGTGGAGGAGGTCAAGGACCCCACAATCCCCACCGGCCATTACGAGAGCCTGGTTGATTTCGCGGAAGAACTCGGCGCCGAGAGGAACTTCATCCTCGGGTACGGGGGCGCTCCGGTGACCAAGATGAGGATCGCCTACTGCGAATGGGTGAGCCGTACCAAGCCTTGGCTCGAAGCTTTCGCGGCCATCGCCGGCAACGAGGTGGCGCGCGGCAAGGCGATGATCGAGCGGGTGGGAGAACGCGCCCGCACCTCCAGGCGGACCTTCGAAAGTCTCGGACTATCGGAGAAGGCATTGGCGCATTGGGATTCGGCGGAGGTAGCCGATGGTGGTGAAGGCGGCCACGGCGACGCGCCGCTGGATTTCCTGGCGACCTACGCCGTGACCCAGGAACAGCAGGATGCGTGCCTGGCGGCCATGCGCGAGCGCCAGGAGGTCAACCGCATCTGGTCGGACCAGGTCGGCGCCTGGGCGTTCGAGGCTACCGGCCTCGCGGCGCCGTCGATCGACAAGCGCCAGCCCCGGCCCCGGCCGGTCCTCGCGGCGTGAGCGCGGGCGCCGAGGCCACAGGGGCCCACTATGTCTGAATCGGGCCAGGCCGCGGTCGTCACTGGAGGCGGGAGCGGCATCGGTCTCGCCATCGCGCGTCACCTCCTGGGCGCGGGCATGGCCGTGGTCGCGGCCGACCGCGACGGGGACGCCGTAAGCAAGGCGCGAGCCATCCTGGAAGAGTCCGACAGCGGGCGCGCCGTCGTGGTGGAGGCGGATATCGGGACGCCGGAGGGGGCGGCGCGGGCCGTCGGCACCGCCATC
>JAOTVC010000253.1 GCA_029863585.1 Alphaproteobacteria bacterium
GGTGCGCTCCGGCGCCATCGACGTGCTGGTGGTGGATTCGGTCGCCGCCCTGGTGCCCCGGGCCGAACTGGAGGGCGAGATGGGTGACACCCATGTCGGCCTGCAGGCCCGGCTCATGAGCCAGGCGCTCCGCAAGCTGACCTCCTCCATTTCCAAGTCGCGCTGCATGGTCATCTTCATCAACCAGATCCGCATGAAGATCGGCGTCATGTTCGGCAATCCCGAGACCACCTCCGGCGGCAACGCACTCAAGTTCTATGCCTCGGTGCGCTTGGACATCCGCCGCATCGGCGCCGTCAAGGACCGCGACGAGGTGGTCGGCAACCAGACCCGGGTCAAGGTGGTGAAGAACAAGGTGGCGCCGCCGTTCAAGACGGTCGAGTTCGACATCATGTACGGAACCGGAATCTCCAAGACCGGCGAGCTTTTGGACCTCGGCGTCAAGGCCGGCATCATCGAGAAGTCCGGCACTTGGTTCTCCTACGGCGAAACCCGCATCGGCCAGGGCCGGGAGAACGCCAAGTCGTTCCTGACCGAAAATCCGGAAATCGCGGCGACCGTCGAAAAGGCGATCCGCGCCAATGCCGGGCTGGTGTCTGAAGCCATGCTGGCCGATCCGGCGGAGGGCGACGGCGACGGGACGGAGGGCGAAGACGGTGACGCGCCCCAAGCCGCTGGCGGCGAGGCCTGAGCCCGCCGATCGAAATCCCGGGCCGGTCCGCCGGCCTTGCATCCGGTCCCCCGTGCGAACGCCCGCGCGGGGGACCGTTCGTTGGACCCGGCGTTGTCTGGACAGGGGCGTGAACGCGCTGTAAAAGCAAGGGCCGCGGCCCGAGAGGTCGGGCGGCGGCCACGGGGAACGGGCCATGGCGGACCGGCAAGCGGCGTTGCCTTTTTCCGGCGCCGTCACCAAATCTATGACTGCGGCCGTTGCGGCCGAGGGCGACAGAATCGGACGATGACAAGCACCAACGACATGCGCGCGGCCTTCCTGGAATACTTCCGGGCCAACGATCATGAGGTCGTGGCATCGAGCCCGCTGGTGCCCCACAACGATCCGACCCTGCTGTTCACCAATGCCGGCATGGTCCAGTTCAAGAACGTCTTTACCGGCCAGGAAAAGCGCGATTATGTCCGCGCCACGACCTCCCAGAAATGCGTGCGTGCGGGCGGCAAGCACAACGATCTGGAAAATGTCGGCTACACGGCGCGCCACCACACGTTCTTCGAGATGCTGGGCAATTTCTCCTTTGGCGATTACTTCAAGGAGCGTGCCATAGAGCTGGCCTGGGGCTTGCTGACCCGTGAACTCGGCTTGCCCGAGGACAGGCTATGGGTGACGGTCTACGCTTCCGACGATGAGGCCAGGGATCTCTGGCGCAGGGTGGCGGGCCTTGGCGACGACCGCATCATCGGCATCGCCACCTCCGATAACTTCTGGTCGATGGGTGAAACCGGTCCCTGCGGGCCGTGTTCCGAGATTTTCTATGACCACGGAGCAGATATCGCCGGCGGCCCGCCGGGCTCTCCCGATGAGGACGGCGACCGTTTCGTCGAAATCTGGAACCTGGTGTTCATGCAGTACGACCAGCTCGGCAAGGACCAACGACGTGACCTGCCGCGTCCGTCGATCGATACCGGTATGGGGCTCGAGCGCATCGCCGCGGTCATGCAGGGCAAGCACGACAATTACGACATCGACCTCATGCGCCGGCTGATCGAGGCGTCGGCCGACGCCGCAGGCGCCGCCGCCGATGGGTCCCACGCCGTTTCTCACCGGGTGATCGCCGATCACCTGCGTTCGATCGCCTTCTTGATCGCCGATGGGGTGATGCCTTCCAACGAGGGGCGCGGCTACGTGCTCCGCCGCATCCTGCGCCGCGCGGTCCGCCACGCCCACATCATGGGGGCCAAGGACGCGTTGCTCTACAAATTGGTGCCGGTCCTGGTCGCGGAGATGGGGGCGGCATTTCCCGAACTCGGCCGGGCCCAGGCCCTGATCACCGAGACCCTGCGCCTCGAGGAAGAGCGTTTTCGCGCCACCCTGGTCCGCGGCTTGCGCCTGCTCGAGGAGGCGACGGCCAAGCTCGCCCCCGGTGCCGCGTTGCCCGGCGACATCGCATTCCGGCTATACGACACGTTCGGTTTTCCTCTCGACCTGACCCAGGATGCGCTGCGCGCCCAGGGCCGGGACGTGGATCAGGCCGGCTTCGATGCGGCCATGGAAAAGCAGAGGGCCGATGCCCGGGCCGCTTGGGCCGGCTCCGGCGACGCGGCCACCGACGCCGTCTGGTTCAGCCTGCGCGAGCGCCTTGGTGCGACTGAGTTCCTCGGCTATGAAACCCATATGGCCGAAGGGCAGGTCAAGTCGATCCAGGTCGACGGTGACGAGGTCGAGGCGATCGAGGCCGGGGCCAAGGCGGCGATCATCGTCAACCAGACCCCGTTCTATGGGGAATCCGGCGGCCAGATGGGCGACAAGGGCATCATGTTCACCCGTGAAGGCGCCGAGTTCGCTGTGGATGACACCCAGAAGAAACTGGGCGACCTGCACATTCACCTGGGCACGTTGTCCGGCGGGCGGCTTTCGGTCGGTGACGTGGTCGAGCTTCGGGTCGACGGCGATCACCGCGCCCGGCTCAGGGCCAATCATTCCGCGACGCATCTCCTGCACGCGGCGCTGCGCCGCCGGTTGGGAGATCACGTGACCCAGAAGGGCTCGTTGGTGGCGGCCGGGCGGCTGCGTTTCGATGTCAGCCATCCCAAGGCGTTGGAACCCGACGAACTCCGCGCGGTGGAGGACGACGTCAACGCCCAGGTCCGGGCCAATGCCGATGTATCGACCCGGATCATGACGCCGGACGAGGCAGTCGAGGCCGGCGCCCTTGCCCTATTCGGGGAAAAATACGGCGATGAGGTCCGCGTCGTTGCCATGGGCGCGGAAGACAGCTCCCCCTATTCGGTCGAGCTCTGCGGCGGCACCCATGTGCGCAGGACCGGCGATATCGGCAGCTTCCGGATCGTCTCAGAGGGTGCGTTGGCCGCCGGCGTGCGGCGCATCGAAGCCTTGACCGGGGCCGATGCGGACCATTACGACCGCGCCAATTCGGCTCTTCTGGCCGAGGCGGCGGGGCTCTTCAAGATTGCCCCGGATGAGGTCCCGAGCCGCATCACCCAGCTTCTCGACGAGCGCCGTAAGTTCGAGCGCGAGGTCAGCGAGTTGCGCCGCCAGGTTGCGCTGGGCGGCGGCGGCAATGGCGGGGCGCCGATTGACGAGGGGCGGGAAGTGGCGGGCGCCAAGCTGGTGACCCGCCGGCTCGACGGTGTGCCCGCCAAGGATCTCAAGCCCATGGTCGACGAGCTCAAGGCCCAGGGGCCGGGTGTCTACGCCGTCATCAGCGCCTCCGAGGACGGCAGGGCCTCCATCGTCGTCGGCGTCACCGAAGGCCTGACGGATCGCTTCGACGCGGTCGCCCTGGTGCGTGCCGGATCCGCGGCGCTCGGCGGCAAGGGCGGCGGCGGCCGGCCCGATATGGCCCAGGCCGGCGGGCCCGATGCCGGCCAGGCGGACGCGGCGTTTGCCGCCATTGCCGCGGCGATGGAGGAAGCGGTCTCCGCCTGAGCCGGGCTGGACGCCTTCTGAAGCGGCGGACGTCCCGCCTAAATAACATTATCCGTATTTAAATGATCCTTTAAATAAAAGCTTTCCGGGCTTTATAAAGCTTAACCATATCGAGCGCAGGGGGATCGCAAGGCCGGCCCAGGGAACAAGGTCTCCAAATTCAGACTGTCATTCATGCTGTCATTCCCCGGCTTGTCCGGGGAATCCAGGACCGGTTTGGATGCCCCGGACAAGCCGGGGCACGGTGGTTTGATTGGGGCCGCATTTGATCGGGGCCCATGCGCGTGGGGGCGCGACGGGCCTCTCCTGGTTCGGTCGCAGGCGGCGACCCGCAAAACAGCATTCACACGCGTTCGAAAGAAAGGCCCGCAGGGATCCCTGCGGGCCTCTTTTTTTTGTGCCTGGATTCCGGCGGTTCGGCTTCAGCCCATCTTGGCCTGGAGGTTCTCGTCAAGCTTGTCGAGGAACTCGGTGGTGTTCATCCAGGCCTGATCCGGTCCGATCAGGAGCGCCAGGTCCTTGGTCATGAAGCCCGCCTCGACGGTTTCGACGCAAACCTCTTCCAGC
>JAOTVC010000072.1 GCA_029863585.1 Alphaproteobacteria bacterium
CATTTTAACCTAGACGTGTAATTTGGTTTGATTTAAACCTATGGTATAAATATGCCCGGGTTGATCGCGCGGGCTTGACTGACGCGATCGGGGGAGGCGCCCGGCACTGCGTATGCGAAAGGATCGGGTGGCGATGTCCGTCTTTGTTCCGTCTTGGGCCTGGCGCCCGTTTCCCCGCCCCCTCCTGAACCTGTTTGTCCGCGGCCTCGGCATCCTGGTGCTGGCCTTGGCCACGGCCACGGCCGCGCCGGCCCTGGCCGTCGATGCGGCGCGCGCCGCGCCCTCCCAGCGCGACGTGCTGGCCGGTCCGGTCGAGGCGCGGGTGATCGCCGTCCGCGACGGCGATACCTTGCGGGTGCGCGCCCGCATCTGGGTGGGCCAGGAGATCGTCGTCAACGTGCGGGTGGCCGGCATAGACGCGCCGGAGCTGCGCGGGCGCTGTCCGTCGGAACGCGCCCTGGCGAAGCGCGCCCGGGCGTTCGTCGTGGCCGCCATCGCGGCCCGGCCGGTGCGGCTCAGCCGGATTCGCAACGGCAAATTCGCCGGACGGGTGCTGGCGGCGGTCGAAACCGAGGACGGCACCGATCTCGGGGCGGCGCTGCGCCGCGCCGGCCTGGCGCGCGCCTATGGCGGCGGCCGGCGCATGGGCTGGTGCAGTTAGGTCCGCGTCCCGAGCCCGGGCCTATTTGGCGGCTTGCGCGTAAACCTGTTCCAGGTAGGCGATGATGTCGGCGCGCAGCTTGGCGTCGGGCGCGTGGTGCGTGGCGAGCTTGCCGTCCAGCCAGGCCTTGCGCTTGGCGGTGTCGGGATGCTTCTTCATCCAGGCGATCACGACCTCCACCTTGTGACAGCGGGCGCAGGATTGATCGAAGCGGTCCTTGGGCTCCTGGGCCGAAGCGGCCCCCCAGTGGGTGACCAGCGCGAGAAAAAGCGACACGGAAAATACGAACCTCGGCATCATTCGTTCCCCATCTTTGAGCCCTTGAGCAGCCAATAGAACAGGCCGGCGACGCCGAACGGCAACAGCAGGATCAGGTCGTTGGCCTGCATGTTGAAGCGTTTGGCGCCGTACAGCAGGCCGAAGATCATCACGATGGAGGCGACATAGATCACCGTCCCGCCGATGATCGCGAAATTGATCGTCTTGCCGTTGGTGCGCAGGATGTAGGCCGCGCCGATGGCCGGAAGCAGGGTGCTGAGGAGGATGATCAGCAGCATCTGGTTCAAAGCGGTTCTCCTTACCCGTGCCCCGTTTCCGCCGACCTCAGCCGGTGACCCGGTTCTCGACCAGCTCGTCGACCACCGCCGGGTCGGCTAGGGTCGAGGTGTCGCCCAGATTACCGTAATCGTCCTCGGCGATCTTGCGCAGAATGCGCCGCATGATCTTGCCCGAGCGCGTCTTGGGCAGGCCCGGCGCCCATTGCAATTTGTCCGGCGTCGCGAACGGGCCGATCTCCTTGCGTACCCATTGCACCAGTTCCGCCTTGAGATCGTCGTCGGGCTCCACCCCGGCCATCAGGGTGACATAGCAATAGATGCCCTGGCCCTTGATGTCGTGGGGATAGCCGACCACGGCGGCTTCCGATACCTTTTCGTGGGCCACCAGGGCGCTTTCCACCTCCGCCGTGCCGAGCCGGTGGCCCGAAACGTTGATCACGTCGTCGACCCGGCCGGTGATCCAGTAATAGCCGTCCTCGTCCCGGCGGCAGCCGTCGCCGGAGAAGTAGAGCCCCGGGAACTGGCTGAAATAGGTTTCCTTGAAACGCGCGTGATCGCCGTAGACCGTGCGCATCTGGCCGGGCCAGGACTCGGCCATGCAGAGGTTGCCGACGCCGGGCCCTTCGATGGGCGAGCCGTCGTGGTGGGCCAGCAACGGTTTGATGCCGAAGAACGGCCGGGTGGCGGAGCCCGGCTTCAGCGCCGTCGCGCCCGGCAGCGGCGAGATCAGGATGCCGCCGGTTTCGGTCTGCCACCAGGTATCGACGATGGGGCAGCGCCCGTCGCCCACCACCTGATGGTACCAGCGCCAGGCTTCCGGGTTGATCGGCTCGCCCACGGTGCCGAGGATGCGCAGACTCTCCCGCGAGGTCTTCTTGACCGGCTCATTACCGCCCTGCATCAGGGCGCGGATCGCCGTCGGCGCGGTGTAGAAGATGTTGACCTTGTGCTTGTCCACGACCCGCCAGAACCGCGAGCTATCGGGGTAGTTGGGCACGCCCTCGAACATCAGGGTGACGGCGCCGTTGGCCAGCGGCCCGTAGACGATATAGCTGTGCCCGGTGACCCAGCCGACATCGGCGGTGCACCAGTAGACGTCGCCGTCGTGATAGTCGAAGACGTATTGGTGGGTCATGGCGGCAAAGACCATGTAGCCTCCGGTGGTGTGCAGCACGCCCTTGGGCTTGCCGGTGGAGCCGGAGGTATAGAGGATGAACAGCGGATCCTCGGCGTCCATTTCTTCGGGCGGGCAGTCTTCCGACGCTTGCCCCATGGCCTCGTGGTACCAGACGTCGCGGCCCTCGACCCAGCCGATGTCGCCGCCGGTGCGTTTGACCACGATGCAGGTGGCGACGCCGTCGCATTTTTCGATGGCGGCGTCGGTATTGGCCTTCAGCGGGATCTTGCGCCCGCCCCGGATGCCTTCGTCGGCGGTGATCACGCAGGTGGATTCGCAGTCGGTGATGCGTCCGGCCAGGGAATCGGGAGAAAAACCGCCGAACACCACGGAATGAACGGCGCCGACGCGGGCGCAGGCCAGTATGGCATAGGCGGCTTCGGGGATCATCGGCATGTAGATGGTGACCCGGTCGCCCTTCTTGACCCCTTGGGCCTTCAGGACATTGGCGAACTTGCACACCTCGCGGTGCAGTTCCTTATAGGTGATGTGTTTGTCGTCATTGGGGTCGTCGCCTTCCCAGATGATCGCGGTCTGATCGCCCCGGGTGGCCAGGTGCCGGTCGATGCAATTCGCGCTCGCGTTCAGCGTCCCGTCGTAATACCAGCGGATCGAGATATCGCCCTCGAATGAGGCATCCTTGACCTGGGTATAGGGCTTGATCCAATCGATGCGCTTGCCGTGCTCGCCCCAGAAGCCTTCCGGGTCCTCCAGCGACCGGGCGTACATCTCCTGGTATTTGGCGTCGTCCGCCCAGGCCGCCTTGGCGATCTCCGCCGGCACCGGAACGAGTTTTTCATCGGACATGCTGATCCTGCCTCTCTGATTCCCCCAAGATTTGCACCGGCGTGCCTAAGGCGCCGGGTTGGTCGGGAATTATTGAGCTTCGCACCGCAAGACACAAGGGGCGAGGCGCGGGCATGGGTGCCTAGAAACGCGGAACGCCCTCGGCGGCGAGCCGCACCGCGCCGTCCTCGATATCGACGGGGACGGGGCGCAGGCTGCAATTGGCGGTGATCGGCCCGTAGACCATGTCGCCGGTGTCGATTTCGAAGCGGGCGGCATGCATGACGCAGAGGATCTGGGTCTTGTCCAGGGTCAGGAAGATGTCGGTGTGCCAGTTGAGCGGCAGGTACTGGTGCGGGCAGACATTGACATAGGCGAACACCTCCGTGCCCTTGCGGACGGCGAAGATGTCGAGCTCATGGCCGTCCTCGAACACCACCCGGAAGGCCTTGGAGCCCGGGTCCTCCAGCTCGTCCAGCGGGCACATGACCTCGCCCGGGTGGACGCGGACCGGCTGATGCATGATCGCGTCCGCGCGTCTTACGGCTTCACGCCGGCCATGGAACAGATGATCTTCCATTCCGCGGGCGCGACCGGGGTGACCGACAGGCGCGACTGGCGCACCAGTGCCATGCCCTCAAGGCGCGGCTCGGCCTTGATGTCGGCCAGCGTCACCGGCGTCTTGACCGGCATCACCGCCTTGATGTCGACCATGCCGAAACGCCCGGACTTGTCGGTGTGGTCGGGATAGTGCGGCTTGACCACCTCGACGATGCCGACGATGCGCTTTTCGTTGACCGAGTGATAGAAGAAGCCCTTATCGCCCACCTTCATGGCCTTCATGTTGTTGTTGGCCTGATGGTTGCGCACTCCGTCCCAATGCTCGACGCCTTTCTTGACCTGATCGTCCCACGACCAGGCGCCGGGCTCCGATTTGAACAGCCAGTAAGCGATCTCTCCCTCCCTTAAGCTCTCGCACCGCGCGGATGCCGTTGCGGGCGCCATGTTAGCCGATAGGCCGGGCCGCGCAAGGGCGGGTCCGGGGTCAACCCTCCGGGAAGGTCAGGCGCCAGGGTTTGACGACGGAGGACGAGAACAGCCCGGCCTGGGCGTAAGGATCGCCGGCGGCAAAGGCCTTGGCCGCGTCCAGGCTTTCGGCCTCATAGATCAGGACGCTGCCGGTGGGCGTCTTGCCGTCGTCGGTCAGCGTCGGGCCGGCGGTCACCAGGGCGCCGCCCGCCGCGCGCAGGTATTCCAGATGGGTCTCGCGCGTCTTCATGCGGAGATCCACGCTGTCGGGCTTGTCGGTGTTGATGATCACGAAATGCATGGCTGTCTCCTTCTGATTCCAAGTGTGCTTTCGGCGGCGTGTCATTCACGGCGGAAGGGGCGGGCCAGAAGCTCCTCGACCACCGCCCGCACGTCGGCATCCTGGTTGATGATGCGGTCGACAGCGGCGGCGATCGGCATGTCGATCCCCAGCCCGTCGGCGAGCCGGGCCGCCGCCCCTGCGGTATAGGCGCCCTCGGCCACCGTGCGGCGGCTTGCCAGGATGTCGGCGGCACGCCCGCCCTTGCCCACCTCCAGGCCGAGGGAATAATTGCGCGATTGGGTCGACGTCGCGGTCAGGACCAGATCGCCCAATCCGGAAAGGCCCGACAGGGTCGCCGGTTCGGCACCCTTGGCGACGGCGAAGCGGGTGATCTCCGCCAATCCCCTTGTGATCAATGCGGCCCGGGCGTTGTCGCCGAACGCGAGCCCTTCGGCGATGCCGCAGGCGACGGCGATGACGTTCTTGAGCGCCCCGCCGACCTCGGCGCCGATCACGTCGCGCGCCGCATAGGGCCGGAACCGGGCGCAGCCGAGCGCCGCCACCAGGGCGTCGGCGAGGGTCTCGTCCCGGGCGGCGACGGTCACCGCGGTGGGGCGGCCGCGGGCGACCTCGGCGGCGAAGGTGGGGCCCGACAGCACGGCGAGCGGTGCCGTGGGGAGGACTTCGGCGCAGACCTCGGTCATCAGCGCGCCGGTCGCTTGCTCGATCCCCTTGGCGCAGACCACCACCGGCGCCCCGGGCGCGAGATTGGAGGCGAGGCGCGCCGCGATTTCGCGCAGGTGCTGGGCCGGGGTCACCAGAAGAACCGCGTCCCCACGCCCCATGGCGGCGAGGTCGCTGGTGGCCTCGATGCCTTCGGGCAGGGTGATGCCGGCAAGGTATTGGGGGTTCTCGCCCGTCTCGTTGATGGCCCGGGCGACCTCGTCCTCATGGGCCCAAAGCCGCACGGTCAGCCCGGTTTCGCGGGCCAGCGCCGCCAGCGCCGTGCCCCAGGCGCCGGCGCCGACAATGTCGATGGACGAAATGGTCATCAACCGCCCGCCCCCCCGGCATCGGTGCCGGCCATCGGAATCGCGAAATTGAAGGCGATGGAAATCCGTGTTCCGTCGCCGAGATAGGGCCGGACGCCGTGGGCGAGCCAAGCCGGGAACAGCAGCATCTGCCCGGTCCTGGGCGGAATGATCTCGCTGCCGCCGGCGGTCTGGCAGCCGCTCAAGGCCACCGCCAGTTCCGGGGCGTACATGGCGGGCAGAATGCCGCGCGGGTCGTTGATCTGGAACGCCCCGCCCAGCGTCGGATCGTCACTGATGCCGCCGTCATCGACGTAGTAGCAGCCCGAAAACACGCTGCCCGGATGGGCGTGGCTGTCGTTGGCGTGGCCGCGCCGGTTGATATTGGCCCAGGCGTTGACGAACCAGGTGACCGCCACACGGTTTCCGGCGCGGTCGCCGGCCAGGCGGTCAGCCAAGGCCTTGGCGAAGCCCAGCAGCTTTTCCCCCTCGCCGCCGCCCCATTGGGTGAAGTCGTCGGCCGATTGCCAGCCCAGGAGGTTGGAATGATGGACCCCGGGATCGGTCTTCTCGCGCGCGAGGATCAGTTCGCGCAGGCGCGCGTTGTCGTCCTCGCCCAGGGGCACGCGGGCGACCACCACCGGGGTCGGGAAATAGCTCCGGACCTCGATCCCCGGTTCCTGCTCTTGGCTGCTGCTCATGTCCCTTGCCGGCCTTTCATCGACCCATTGTTCCCGGCCCGTGCCGCCGCCGCAAGGCCCCTGGCCCGCGCCTCACGCATCGGGCACCGGCCGCGCGGCTTCCGCGTCCCGCCTTTCGCGGGCAATTCGGGCGTCGCGGCGCGCGATATAGGCGGTCGAGGCGGCGATGACGGCGGCGCCAACCCAGGTCGGCGCGTCGGGAAATTCGCCGAACAGCGGGTAGGCGATGAGCGCCACGAGCGGCATGCGCAGATAGTCGAAGGGCGCCGCGATCTTGGCGTCGATGGTGATGAGCGCCTTGGTCAGGCTGAAATGGGCGAGCCAGCCGCCGCAGGCCAGGAACACCAGCCACGGCCAGGCCGCGGCCGGCGGAGTCACCCAGACCAGCGCCGCGGGGATCACGGCGATCAGCGCCATGAACAGGTTGGACCACAGCATGATCGTCAGGGGCTTGTCGTTCTGGGATTGCGAGCGCATCACCACAAGGGTTGCGGCATAGAGCGCGGCGGAACCCAGCACCGCGAAAGTGGCGAGCCCGACCTCGGCGAAACCGGGACGGATGATGATCAGTGCCCCGGCAAATCCCACCAGCATGGCGCCGCTGCGGCGGATGCCGACCCGCTCTCCGAGGAAGAGAACCGCGAAGATCAGGGCGAACAGCGGCAAGGTGAACTGCAGGGCGACGGCGTCGGCCACGGGAATCTGGGCCAGCCCCCAAAACCAGAAAATCATGCCGATTCCGTTGAAGGTGCCGCGCATCAGATGCAGGTCCACCCGGTTGGGTTTGAGCCCCGACCAACCCGTCGCCATCACCCAGGGCAGCATCAGGGCGACGGCGATGAAGTTGCGCAGCATGACGATTTCCGCCGCCGGCAGATAGGGCGCGAGGAAGCGCACGCTGATCGGGACGGTGGTGAAGGCCGTCGCGGCGAGCAGCGCCCAGGCGATGCCCCGGGCGGTCGGGGTCAGGTTGGCAAAAACCATTCCGATGTCACCGGTCCGGCATCAGGCGGGTTCCGCGCGCACGTCGCCGAGCGGCCAGCGCGGCCGCGGCGCGAAATCGAGGGGATCGGTCAGCCCGCGGCCAAGCCGTTCGACCCCGGCCCAGGCCACCATGGCGGCGTTGTCGGTGCAGAGTTCGGGCGGCGGCGCGCTCAATACGGCGCCCGCCTCGCCGGCAAGTCCCTCCAAGGCTGTGCGCAGGGCGCGGTTGGCGGCGACCCCGCCGGCCACCACTAGGCGCGGCGTGCCGGGGTGGGTGGCGCGGAAGGCCGCGAGTGCGTTCCGGGCGCGGTCCAGCACCGTGGCCGCCGCCGCCGCCTGGAACGATGCCGCGACATCGTCGATGTCGGCGGCCGACAGTTCGCCGGCGCCCGGGCCCTCGGCGGAGAGGCGGTCGACGGTCTGGGCCACCGCCGTCTTGAGGCCGGAGAACGAGAAATCGCAGCCCGGCCGCCCCAGCATCGGCCGCGGCAAATCGAATCGCGCGGCGTTTCCCCGCTTGGCCGCCGCCTCGATGGCGGGGCCGCCGGGATAGGGCAGGCCCAGCATCTTCGCGGTCTTGTCGAAAGCCTCGCCGATGGCGTCGTCGATGGTGGTCCCCAAGACGGTATAACGGCCCACGTCCTCGACGCTGACCAGTTGGCAATGGCCGCCGGTGACCAGCAGCAGCAGGTAGGGGAAATCGGCCCCCGGCTCGACCAGCCGGACCGACAGCGCGTGGGCCTCCAGGTGATTGACGTTGATCAGCGGCTTGCCGAGCACCTGGGCCAGGGTCTTGGCGGTGATGGCGCCGACCATGACGCCGCCGATCAGGCCGGGGCCGCCGGTGACGGCAATGCCGTCCAGCGCCGCCAGATCCATCGCGGCCTCTTCCATCGCTTGGGCCACCAGCCGGTCGATATGGTCGAGATGGCTGCGCGCGGCGATCTCCGGGACGACGCCGCCATAGGGCGCGTGTTCGGCGAGCTGCGAGAGCACCTTGTTGGCCAGAATTTCGCGGCTCTCCGTCACCACGGCGGCGGCGGTTTCATCGCAGCTCGTCTCGATGCCGAGAACGATCATGGGGCGGTCGATCCTGTTGCTTGGTCCGCGTGGGCGCGCCTCTGACGCGCGCCGGGCGCGCACTCTACACCGCCGGCCTCTGCCGCACCACTTCCCCGGCCGCCGGCAAACGGTTCCCTTGCAGGCCGATGTGCTCTAAACACGGGACCATGTCCACCACCCAGACACCAACGCGCCTCGTGATCGGCACCCGCGGCAGCCCCCTGGCCCTGGCCCAGGCCGGGATGGTGCGGGACCTGCTGGCCGCGGCCCATCCCGGCCTCGCGCCGGTCCTCACCGTGATCAAGACGTCGGGCGACCGTTTCCTCGACCGCCCGCTCGCCGAGATCGGCGGCAAGGGCCTGTTCACCAAGGAGATCGAGGAGGAAATGCTGGCGGGCCGGGTCGATATCGCCGTCCATTCCATGAAGGACGTGGCAACGGTCTTGCCGCCCGGCCTAATCATTCCCTGCATCCTGCCCCGGGAAGAGCCCTGGGACGTCCTGCTGTCCCGGGACCCGCAGGTGCGCGAAATCAAGGACCTGCCCGACGGCGCGGTTGTCGGGACCGCCTCGCTGCGGCGCCGGGCCCAGGTGCTCGCCCGCCGCCCCGATGTCCGTGTCGTGCTATTGCGCGGCAACGTCGGCACCCGCATGGCCAAGCTCGACGCCGGAGAGATGGACGCGACCTTCCTGGCCCTGGCCGGCTTGCGGCGGCTCGGCCTTGCCGATGCGGCGTTCAACGTGCTGGGCGAGGAAGAGATGCTGCCCGCGGTCGCGCAAGGCGCCATCGGTATCGAATGCCGGGCCGGCGACGCGGCGACCCAGTGCCTGCTTGCGCCTTTGAATCATGAAGAGACCGCGACCGCGATCGCGGCGGAGCGTGCCTTGCTGGCGGCCCTCGAGGGGTCCTGTCGGATGCCGATCGCGGCCCTGGCCCGGCTTGACGGCGATGGCGATCTGGCGCTGCATGCCCGGGTGGTGGCGCCCGACGGAAGTCCCAGCTTCGAGACCCGGCTGACCGGGCCGGAGGACGAGGCGGAACGGATCGGCCGGGATGCCGGCGCCGACCTCCGGGACCAGGCGGGGCCGGCGTTCTTTGCCGCCCTCGGCGACGCGTAATGGCGGCACGCCGACGCGTCCTGATCACCCGCCCGGCGGAGGATGCAGGCCCCCTCGCCGACGCTTTGCAGGCGCGCGGTTTCGCCGTCTTGATCGAACCGCTGTTGCACATCCGCATGCGCGAAGGCCCGGCACCGGACCTCACGGGGGTCCAGGCGCTGGCTTTCACCTCGGCCAACGGTGTCCGTGCCCTGGTTCACGCTGCGCCGCAAGCGCCCGGCGCCGGCCGTCCCGCCTTCGCCGTCGGGCCCGCTACGGCAGAGGCGGCAAAAAAAGCGGGCTTCGCGGATGTCGTCAGCGCCGATGGTGATGTGGACGCCCTGGGGCGACTGATCGCCGGCCGGCTCGACGCCGAGGCCGGCGCCGTGCTGCACGTCGCGGGCAGCCACCGGGCGGGCGATCTCATGGGCCGGCTCGAGGCGGCCGGGTTCCGTGCCCGGCTGGCGGTTCTCTATGATGCGGTGGCGTCCGAGGGTCTCACGCCGGAAGTGAGGGCGGCGATCGAGGCCAGCGGCGTCGGCTGGGTGCTGATTTTGTCTCCCCGCACCGCGGTCGGGTTTGTTACTCTGATGCAAGAGGCGCATCTCGCCGCACGGGCGGTGGAGATCTGCCTGGTGGCCTTGAGCGCCGCGGTGGCCGAGGCCGCGGCGCCGCTTCCCTGGGGCGAGGTCAGGGTGGCCGCGGCGCCCCGGCAGGACGCCCTGCTGGAGGCCCTGGGACGGGCACCGGAGGGGAACTGAGGAACCGGCATGGCCGACGACGACCGCAAAGACGACGCCAAGGACGCGGCGGAGACCAAGAAAACGCCGGTGGCAGAAGCGGCGCGGGCCCGGACCACGTCCACGGGCAGCGCCGGGCGACAGCCCGCGTCGGCCAATGCCGATGCCAAACCCGGGCAGGACACCGATATTGATACCGCCGGCAAGACGGCGGCCCCTGACAAGACCGGTGGCGCGACGTCCCGCGATCAGACCGGTGACGCGGCCGGGCCCAAGCTGCCCGCCTCAACCGCCGCCCTGGCCGTGGTGTTCGCCGTCGTCATCCTTGTCGTGATCCTGATCGCGTGGCCCGGCGGGCGGGGGTATATTGCCGGCCTGTTCTCAGGGCCGGAGGAAGCCGGGCGCGCCGAACTGGTCAAACGCCTTGGCGCATTGGAGGGCACCCTCGCGCGCATCGAAAACGACATCTCGGCGTTGAAGGCCGGCGGCACGGCGCAGGGCGACCTGGAAAAGCGGGTGACGGCGCTGGAATCCCGGCCGGGGACGGCGCAATTCGGCGAGAAGCTGGAGCAATCGGATAAGCGGCTGACCGGTCTTGCGGCGACCGTCGCGGCGCTCGACGCCCGGATCGCCAAAGCGGAAGCGGCGCAAAGCACGGGGACCGTGGCCGTGATGGCGCTGGCGGGTGCCCTGCGGACCGGGGCCCCGTTCGCCGGGCTGGCCGAACGGGTAACGTCGGAGACCGTGGGGCAAGGCGAAGTCGTGGCGGCGCTCAAGCCGCTCGCGCCGTTCGCCGAAGCCGGCGTGCCGACCGCGGCGGCGTTGATGGCCCGCCTTGATCGGCTCGAGCTGCCGGCGAGCAAGCCGCCGCCCCCCGATGCCGCGTCCGACTCCGCGCCGGAGCCCGACCCCGGCAAACCCGCCGGATTCTGGGACAAGGTCAAGACTAACATCATGAAACTTGGCCGAATCCGCAAATCTCCCGCAAGGCCCGCGGGGATGCCGGCCCTGGAGACCATCCGGGCCGCAACGGCCGAGGCGTTGGTGCGCGGCGACCTGATTGCCGCCGCCGAAACCGCCAAGACATTGCCCGGTGACGCGGCGGCCGATTGGCGGCGTGACCTTGAGGCCCGGATCAAGGCCAACGCCGCGGCATCGGTGCTCGACCTCGTGATCGCGGCGCGCCTGGGCACGCCCAAGGGACAGCGGTGAGCCGGCCATGGCGCGGCTGATCCTGTTCCTCGTCCTGGCCGCCGGCGTCGCGCTGGCGGCGGGTTGGTTCGCCTCCGAACCGGGAAGCGTGACCGTCAATTTCCGGGGCGAAACCTACGAAACCTTTGTCGGCGTCCTGGTGGTGATCATCGCCGTCATCGCCATGGCTGCGGTGCTCCTGTATGCCGTGCTGTCGGGCCTGCTTTCGGTGCCGAAACGCCTGCGCGCCTGGCGCGAACGCCGCCGCGCCGACAGGGGTCTCAAGGCCCTGGCCCGGGGAATGGTGGCGGTCGCCGCGGGCGATGCCCGCACGGCCGACCGCGAAGCCGGACGCGCCGACCGGCTTCTGGACGCCGCCCCGCTCACCCTGCTGCTGTCGGCCCAGGCGGCGCAGCTTCAGGGCGACGAACAGGCGGCGGAGAAATATTTCCGGGAGATGTTGGCCCGCCCGGATACTGAGTTCCTGGGCCTGCGCGGCATGCTGCTGCAAGCGGGCCGGGCGGGGGACCGGGCGGCGGCGCTGGCCTATGCCCAGCGGGCGGCGGAATTGCGCCCCGATTCGTCCTGGGTGCAGCGTTCGCTGTTCGAGCTTTCGGTCAAGGCCGGCCTGTGGACGGAGGCCGAGGAGGCGCTGCGCCGCGCGGTGCGCCGCGGCGCCATCGACGCGGAAACCGGCGCCCGCCACCGGGCCGCCCTTCTGCTGCAGCAAAGCAACGACGCCGAACGGCGTGGCTATGTCGACGAGGCGCGCAACCTTGCCCGCAAGGCCGCCGGTGCGGCGCCCGGCTCGGTGCCCGCCGCCCTGCGGCTGGCGGGATTGGACCGCGCCACCGGGCGGCTGAGGGCGGCGAAGCGCGGCATCGAGCGGGCCTGGCGGTCGGGCCCCCATCCCCAGCTTGCCGCCGCCTATGGACCGTTGACGGAGACCGGCAAGGAGGAAAGCGATGAGGCCCGCGCGCTGGCCCGGGCGCAGGGCTTGAGGCGGCTCTCCGATATTCATCCGCTCCACCCCGAAAGCCACCTGGCCATGGCGGAGGCGTCTCTGGATGCCAAGCTATGGGGGGAGGCGCGCGGCTACCTTGCCAAGGCCGAACGTTATTTCAGGGAGGCGGAAGGCGCCGGCGGTCCGCCGGCGCGGCTCTACCGTTTGCTTGCGCGGGTGGAGGAAGAGGAAAAAGGCGATGCGGCCCAGGCGGCGCGGTGGCTGGCGCTGGCCGGAGAGGCGGCGGCCGATCCCCGCTGGCTGTGCTCCGAATGCGGTCATGGATTTGCGACCTGGCATCCCTGCTGTCCCGCGTGCCAGGGGTTCGATACGCTTGCCTGGGGCCGGCCGGAGCCCCTGACCCGGATCGCCGTGATCCCCGGCGCGCTGCCACTGGCCGCCCTCGGGGCGGGCGACGGCAATCGGGGCGGCGGCCGGAATGACCGCCCCGCCGAGGCGCCTGAACGGACCGCCGAAGCGGGCCCCCCGGGCCAGCCGACGGAGACCCAGCCGGTGGAAGGGCGGCGCGCCGAAGGCCAGCCCGTCAAGGAGTGAGGCGCCGTCAGTTGGCGCAGGTTTTGGGCGGCGCCTCGTCCTCGGCGGAGAGCGCGGTCACCTCGCAGAAGCGATAGAGCTTGTTTTCCGTCGGGTAGATGTAGACGGCGTGGGGCAGCATCGGCAGCTCGGCGCCGGTCAGGGCGTTGAAGATGATCCGCCAGTTGTTGACCGGCGTGAGCGGGGCGGAAATTTTGGCGCCGGTTCCGGATGGCAGCCGCAGGGCGTTGATGATGCCCGTCTTCATGCTGATTTCGCGCCCGCTCAATGCGGTGAGGTCGTAGTCGTAGAACGCCTCGCGCATGGTCTTGGGGAACGGGCCCTCGTCGGCCTGGATCACGAATAGCAGCTGGCGTCCCGATTGCTCCCGCCGCGCCAACTGCCGGTCGACGACCCTGAGGATCGTCCGGTTGAAATATCTGAGATACGCGACGTAGGCCGCCTTGAATTCGGGCCATGTCGCGGTCTTGTCCCGCGAATAGATGATCGGCCGCGCCAGGCAGCGGCCCTCCGCGTCCATCACGATGGGGCTGTGGGGCACCAGCATATGGGCGAAAACGAACACCGGCTCCGCCCCATTGCCGACCTCCTCGAGACGGCGGAACTTGCGCCGGATACGGCGGCATTCGCGCTTGTCCTCGGCGTCGGTGAACAGCCGGATGATGTTCAATGCGGGCGTCTTGTTCAGCAGCGCGCGTTCGAATTCCGAGAGGTTGTCGATCGAGTCCGGCGGATAGCCCTGATAGTTCACGGCGGCAAAGCGGTTGATCCGGGTGGGTTCCCACCAGTTGCCGTAATTGTGGAACCTGTATCCCAATTTCCTGAGCCGGTCCTGGACGACGTTGTTCTCGACCGCTTCATAGACCGGCCGTTTGTCGCGGCTGTCGGCGCCATAGGAAGTGGTGAAATTCTGGAGATAGCCGCTGTTCAGGGTCGATGCCATGGACTGGAATGTCTTGGGATAGTTCGACCGCGCGTTTTCGGCGACGGCGAACCCCCGCTTGCGGAGCGCCGCGTAAAAGGCGCTGTTATCGACGCCGAATTCGCGGCGCAGGGTATCGGCGGAAGGATAGCGGTCGGGCACGACATAGATGATGTCGGGCAGGTCCCCGGGGCTCCCGCGGCGGGCGGCGACGGCGGCAAGGGAGCGGTCGCGGAAGCCTTCGTCGATCACCGGCGGCGCGGCATAGAACAGCGAGGGGGCGATGACGATGAAGGTGGTCAGCGCCATCACCGCCGAGGTGACGAAGACGTAGAACGCGCCGCGCTTGCGGTCGATGCGGCGGAGCAAGAGATAAAACACCAGCGGGCCCAAAAGGATCGCGCCATAGGCCAAGGCATGGCCGATGGCGAACTGGCCGAGGGCCCCACGGATGCCGTGGAACGAGAAGAACAGGAAGAGCGCGACGGGCAGGATCCGCCCGAGAGCCGGCGCCAGGAATATCAGCGCCAGCGTCAGGCCGACCGCCAGCGGCGCCAGCACGGCGAGCGGCCGGATGACGTCCGCCAGCCGCACGCTGTCCATGTTGCCCTGCATCAGACCGAAGATCGTGGCCAGGACGACACAGAGCGAGGCGCCCGCCCAGAGCAGGTATTCCGCGATCGTCGGCCTTGCGTTCATGCCGTCCGGTCGAACCAGAAGAGCTCGCGTCCGGATTGGGAAACGGTGCGTTGGGCGACAATCCGTGCGCGGCGTTTCAGCGCGGCGGTGAACTCATCCAGGGAATAGCTGTCGAAGATGTCGTCGCGCAGCGCCAGCATTTTGCGCACCGTCGGATCGTTCTTGTGCACGAATTCGATCAGGCCGCGGGGCGCCAGGCTGGTGATCCAACCGATGACGTCGGGCAGCGGAATGTTGCGGCCGATGGCGAGGTGGTGTTCGAAGGCCAGCGCCATGACCGCATCCACCTGATCGCAGCGCGCGGCAAGGCTTTTGCGCTCCTTCCCGTTCCATCCCTGGCCGGGGCTGGGATTGGCGGAGTCCTGATAGAGCGGCAGGAAGTCGAGGCCGTCCGCCTGGGCCCTGGCGAAGGCCTGTTCCAATGCCCCGTGATCGGCGTCCAGCCCCAGCGCCTTGGCCGCGCCGGAGCGCAGCGCCAGCGCGCTGTAGTCGCCGGTGTTGCAGCCGAGGTCCAGGATCAGCCGGGGCCGGGTGGATTTGACGAACTCGGCGACCATCGCCTTCTTCTCGCCGGCCTCGGTCTCGTCGTAGGTGTTGTCTCCGGCATAGCCCCCCCACACCGTCTTGCCGGTGTCCTTGGGCGCGAGCCCGGCGATCCAGTTGCGCAACTGGACCAACTGGGCCCGGTAGCTCGCGCGAGGCAGGCCCCGCGTCCGGGCCTTGACGGCGCTGCCCAGCATCCGCTCCCCCGCCGAAGCCTGCAGGCGGGCCGGCGCGATCACGTGAGACAGCATGCCGAGGGAGAGGTAATGGCGCCATTTGACGAGGTGCGCGATGCTTTCGGCCGAGATGCCCTCGGGCCGTCCCCGGTACCAGTCCTGGAACGGCAGTCCGAACTTGGCCCGCAACAGGAGCGGGTTGAGGAACTGTTCGCAGAACTGGCGGTGTCCCGCCCAATGCTCGTTTTCCCGATAACGGCGGAACGAAAGCGTGTCGATGAAGATCGGGCGGGGACCCAAGAACTGGACGTTGTAGGCCGACGCATCGGACAGGGCGATGCCGTCTTCGAACAATTGGATCTGGATATCGAGATGGGCCAGCGCCGCGGCCTTGAGCGCCCCGAACGGCCACTCATACGGGTAGGACCAGAAGGGAATGCGGCGGTGTTCGAGAACGACGCCGCCCGCCGGCGCGTGACTGCCGAGATGGGCGGCATCGACCTCTTCGGCGCCGAGCACCCGGCCCTCCTCCTCCAGCGGCAAGAGGGCCTTGCTGTCCCTTACGAACTCGTAATCGGCGAGGGCGACGGGCTGAACCGTCCGAAATACCCGGCCCCCAGCCAGGTGGACCTGCCCCGCGGGGTCCCTGAAGGAAGCGGGGTCAACGGCCATCGCCCGGATCGTTCTTCAAGCTCCGGCCATCGGACGAGGGGGCGGCGGCCTCCTTGGCCTTTTCCGTGCGCCGGAACAGCGAGAAAAAGCGGTAAATATGGGTGCGGAAAAACAACCCCGCCGCGGCAATGGCGCCGACCACGGCCTGCAGGACGATACTGGCCGTACCCGGATCAAGATAGGCGTATGCCTGCCCGCAGGTGACGATCAGAAATGCAAAGGCCGTGAAAAACAAACGGATCATAGGTGCCCACCGTCGGTAGAATGGAATCTCCAAACGCAGAGATCCACTAAACGTTAATATGATTAACCGTTTCTAAAATTCCACCGGGCCATGATGGTTCTCCGCTGCCGGTTTTACTTTAAATTCGGGCGTGCCGCCAGGGTTTGGCCCCGCCCGGCGCCGCCGGCACGGGGCTTGGCCCGTGTTCCGGCCGGGGATCGGGCCGCATGGCCGGGGCATCCCGGCCCATCCAATCGTGAGCGTGCAACCCTCCGATGGCAGACCGATCCTTGAGCATTCCCGCTGACCGGGGCCGCGCGATCGGCCCGCTTCTGGTGCTGGTGGCGGCAACCCTGGCGTCTGCCGCGTGGCAGGGTTTCGACTTTCCCGCCGACAACAACAGCTTTCATGTCCCCATCCTGCTCGATTACGCGGGCAGCGCCGAGGGCCCCCACGATCTCTTCCACCGCTCGCTCAACCGGTGGGTTTCGGTCTTCTGGCCGCTGCTGGCGCCCTTCGCCAGCGAACAAAACCTCTATCCGATGTTCCTCGGCCTGCATCTGGTGGCGCGCTTCTTCACCGCGTTCTTCATCTGGCGCCTGGGCGAGGCATTGGGCGGGCGATCGCGCCCGTCGGTGGCCTTTGCCGCCGTGATCCTGTTCCTCGACAGCTTCGTCGGGCGCTCGCCGCTCGGCCATAACGAGATCCTCGTGGGCTATCTCACGACTTCCCAGGTGGTGATCCCGGTGGTCCTGGGGGCGTGGCTGCTGGCGTTCCGCGGACGCTTCGGCTGGGCCGGGGCGGTGCTGGGGCTGGCTTTCAACATCAACGCCTTCAACGCGATATGGGGGGCGTTGGCGCTCGGCGCCGTGATGATCGCCGCCTGTCGCCGCGAATCTCTGGCGGCGGCCGCGAAAACCATCGCCGGCGCGGCGGGCCTGTATCTGTTGGCGGCGGCGCCGACGGCGGCTTGGATCGTCTTCGCCCTTGCCGACGTGCCGGCCCATGAGCCCTTCAGCCACGCGCAGTTCCTGCGCGATTATTACGGCTATCACTACTTCATCGACATGATGTGGAAAGAGGCGGCGTTTTTCGCGCTGACGGTCCTGGCCGGGGCCGTGGTGCTGGCCCGGGCGGCGCGCCACTGGCGCCTATCGGGCCGCGACACGGCAATGGCGCTGTATGCGAGCTATGCCGCCGTGGTCGCCTTCGGCGCGGCGATTCATTACGTGGTGGATCACCGCCTGATGTTCGCCCTCAACCCTATGCGCATGGACAGCTATGTGGTCATCCTGCTTGGCGTCGTCGTGCTGTCCTGGTGCATCGCGGCCTTCCGCTCCGCAGACCGGGGCGAACGGGCGGCGGCGGTCATCGCCCTGATGGCGCTGGCCAATGGCAATCTCGCCCTGTTGGTGGGCGCGGCGGCGGTCAACCAGCCGCTGCCGCGCGGCGGGGCCGGCCGGACGGCCCTCGCCGCCCTCTGGGCCGGCCTAGCGCTCGCCCATTGGGGGTTCGGCGCGCCGCCGGTGATCGACGGGCAATCGGGGGCCATCGCGATCTTCTGGTTCCTGTTGCAGGCGGGCGTGATCCTGTTCGCGCTGTTGAAAGCGGAAGGCGGC
>JAOTVC010000073.1 GCA_029863585.1 Alphaproteobacteria bacterium
CGGACCTTCGGCGCGGGCCGCATCGGCCACACAACCCAGGGGTCGTGCCCCAAGACGCAGGCGTCATGCCCGGCTCGTCCGGGGCGTCCCTTGGCGCGCCATCTCCGCTGAATCGGTTCGCCGCGTGGATGCCCCGCATGTCATGCGAACGCGTGCTTTCGCACGACGCTGGGGCATGACAAGGGGGAACGGGTCATGACGAGGCGGAGCGGCGGTACGGCGGGGCGGAGCGGCGGTACGGCGGGGTGGAGAGAGTCAACAGCGGCGCTTCCCGTGTCCGGGGAAGCGCCGCCCTTTTTTTGCGGTCCGGCCTAGTTCAGGCCGAGCTTGTAGATGTCGTTGACGTTGTCGCGGCCGAGCTTGCGCAGGACATCCGGCGCGATGCCTTCGCAGTTGGCCTCGAAGATCGATTCGGATCGCGGCCAAGTGGTCTGGAAGTGGGGATAGTCGCTCGACCAGTAGAAATTGTCCTTGCCGTAGTAATCGGTGGTCAGCACCGTCGAGCGGCTGTCCTCGAAATCCATGTAGACGTTCTCGCGCAAGTATTCCGACGGCCAGCGCTGGTTGGTGTTGCGGTCCCGGTCGTAGGTCGCCTGGCGCCCGACCCGGTAGTCGACCGATTCGACCACCGAAGCCGCGTCCGCCATCTGGAATTCGGAACAGCAGACCCTGAGGCTGGGATAGCGGTCGAACACGCCGGAGAAGATCAGGTTGGAGACGAAGGCCCAGGCCGCCATCGGGCCGCCGAACCGGTTGCCTTCGAATTCCGAGCGGATGACGTACTCGCGCGGGTCTTCCTTGCGCTTGGCCATGCCGTGGAGCTTCATCGACCGGCCTTGGCTGGAATTGGAATGCACCGTCAGCGGGATGTCGAGCTCCACCGCGGTCTGCCACAGCGGCTCGTAGATCGGCTCGAAATAGCCCGATCCGATGATCGTGGTCGGCAGGTGCACCGTCTTGCAGCCGCGCTTGACGTAATCCTTCATGTCGGCGACGGCGTTGTCGACATCGAGGATCGAGATCATCGGCGCGGGGAAGATGCGCTTGGGCGCATAGCTCGCGAAATCGAGGATCCATTCGTTATAGGAGCGGAAGATCGAACGCTGCAGCTTGGCGTCTTCCAGGTGGTAGTTGTAGCGCGCCCAGCTGGCGAAGATGATCATGGCCTCGACCTTGTCGCGGTCGAGCGCCTGGCAATAGGCCGCGGGCTCCCAGTCTTCCTTGTGATCCTCGTAGCGGTAGTTTTCGCGGAAGTCGGAGACCAGCTGCTTGAAGCCTTCGGCATCGTTGTAGATCTGCATGTTCTTGCGGCCTTCGGGCTTGTCGACCACGTGGCCCAGGGAGAAATAGCCGACCCGCATGGGCTCCAGCCCCTCCATCAGGAACCACAATCCCTTGCCGAGGCCGTCGGGGTTTTCCACCACCCGGGGGGCGTCTTCGCCGTATTCCTGCTGGCAGCGCAGAAAGGCGTCGGAATGCTCCGTGATGTGGCAGTCGCCTGAGATCAGCTTGAAATCGAGCATGGCTTTCCTCCCATGGGGCCGTTTTTCTCCATTGCCGGGAATTCTACTCCAGTTTGCGCCGACCACAATCGGTCGCGTTGGCCGGTTACGCGTTGGCCGGCTGCGTTGTGCCGCCGCGCCGAGTCGCGCTAAGGCAATGACGATGTCGCCCGCGCCGATCCTATGCTACGATTTTTTCCACGTTTTCACTTGTCCGAAGAGCGCGCCCGACGCGGCGCGCGCAACACAGGGAGGCTAGAGGAAATGCATCCAAATATCTCAACAGGCATGTCGATCGGCGCCGTCACCGCCATCTTGGGGCTGATGGGGACCGCCGGCTCTCCGGCGCTGGCCGACGAGGTCAGCGATTTCTACAAGGGCAAGCGGATGACCCTGTTCATCGGCTCCGCGCCGGGCGGCGGCTACGACCGCTACGGCCGCCTCATGAGCCGCCACATCAACCGCCACGTGCCCGGGCAGCCCAGCATTGTCGTGAAGAACATGCCGGGGGCCAGCGGTCTGATCCTTGCGGGCCACATGTACGCCAAGGCCAACCGCGACGGCCGCGAGATCGCCGGTCTGCACAACACCGTCGTGACCCAGGAAATCTTCGACCGCGGCCAGCGCTACAAGTCGGTCGAATTCAACTGGCTCGGCAGCGTCAACCAGCTGACCACCACCTGCATCGCGACCCAAAACGCCAAGGTCAAGTCCTGGCCTGACGCCAAGAAGATGCGGTTCGTCGTCGGCGGGACCGGCGCCGATACCTCGTCCACCAACCTGGTGCCGGCCTTCCTCAAGACGCTGACCGACGCTCAGATCAAGATCATCAAGGGCTATCCGTCGACCACCTCGGTCATCCTGGCGATGGAGCGCAATGAGGTCGACGGGCTTTGCGGCATCGGCTGGGACAGCCTCAAGGCCCAGGCCTTCAATCTGATCCGGGACAAGAAGATCAATATCATCATCCAGGTTGCGGCCAAGAAACATCCCGAGCTGAAGGGCGTTCCCTTCGTCATGGACATGGCAAAATCCCAGGACGACGTGCGTGTGCTGGAATTTCTCGTCGCCCGTCAGTACATGGGCCGGCCCTATATCGCCCCGCCCAAGGTGCCGGCGGCGCGCGTCGCCGCCTTGCGCGCGGCCTTCGACGCGACCATGAAGGATCCCAAATTCCAGGCCGACGCCAAGAAGGTGCGCACGCCGCTGTCGCCGATCGACGGCCAGGAGGTCAGCCGCCACATCAAGAGCCTGTTCGCGACCCCCCCGTCGGTCATCGCCAGGGCCAACGAGGCGACCAAATTGCAGAAGGGCGACGTCTCCAAGGTCAAGCTCAAGTGGCTCGAGGCCAAGGGCGTCAAGATCGATGGCATCAAGAAGCGCAATGTCCTGTTCATGGACAACGGCAAGAAGGTCAGCGCGTCATCGCGCGGCGCCAAGATTTTCGTCGGCGGCAAGAAGGTCAAGCGCAAGGCGCTCAAGGCCGGGATGAAATGCGATATCACCTATCTCGGTGACGGCGACTCGGCCAAGACCATCCGCTGCGCGAACTAGCCGCCTGAAGGCCGCCGACGGGGCGGGAGCGGGTCTCCCGCCCCGGGCCCGGCCCGGGCTGTCCAAGGGCCGGGAAAACCGCCAGGAATCAGGGAGGGAACAATGAACAAGTCGACCTCAATCGCGCTTGCCGTCATCGGCGGCGTGCTCGCGGCCTCGGCCACCGCATCCGCCGCGGATTTCTACAAGGGCAAGCGGATCAAGCTGATGATCGGCAATTCGCCGGGCGGCAGCTACGATCTTGCGGCGCGTCTGGTGGGCCGCAATTTTGTCCGCCATATCCCCGGCCAGCCGACCCTGATCGTGCAGAACAAGCGCGGCGGCACCGGCCTGATCGCCGCCAATTACGTCAACAATGTCGGGCCCAAGGACGGCACGCTGATCTCCAATGCGCATCAGTCGCTGCCGCTGCGCCAGGTCTTCGGCGACAAGCAGGTGCGCTACGATGCCCGCACCTTCCAGTGGATCGGCAGCCCGCAAAGCTCGGTCGCCATGATCGCGACCTGGCATACCTCGCCGATCAAGACCATCGAGGACGCCATGAAGCGGGAGTCCATCCTGGGTTCCACCACGATCCGGGCGTCCGCCTCGATCGTGCCGGCGCTGACCAATGCGATGCTGGGCACCAAGTTCCGGCTTGCCATGGGCTACAAGAGCACCGAGATCAACCTCGCCATGGAACGGGACGAGGTGGCGGGCCGCGCCGGGCAGTCCTGGGCCGGCTGGAAATCGGAGCAGCCCGACTGGGTGCGGGACAAGAAGCTCAACTACCTGATTCAGGTGGGGCTCAAGAAGGACCCGGAAATCCCCCAGGTGCCGCTGCTGCTCGATCTCGCCAAGGGCAAGAAGGCCAAGGCCATCATCAAGCTCTACTCGGCCCAGATCTCGACCGGCCGGCCGATGTACGTGGTCAAGGAGGTGCCCAGGGACCGGGTCGCCATCCTGCGCGCCGCCTTCGATAAGACCATGACCGATGCGCGCTTCCTGGCGGATGCCAAGAAGCATCATTTCGAGGTCAAGCCGACCAGCGGCGTGGAACTTCAGGCCATGATCGCCGACATGATGGACACGCCCAAGGAGTTCCTGGCCGAAGCCAAGAAGGCGATGCGCTACAGCGCGGCCGTCGATAGCTGCGCCAAGCTGTCGGGCGAGAAGGCCTGCCGCAAGAAAAAGAAACGCAAGAAGAAGAAAAAGAAGAGCTCCTGAGCGAGCGGAACGACGGGGCCGGCCTGGAGAGATCCAAGCCGGCCCTTTTCCTGACGCTGGACCCGTGGGTGCGGGGCGCGCCGCGCCGCACGGGGCGCCTTAGGCCGCCCCCCGGACGCGGTCGATGATGGATTTCGCGGCCGTCCCGTCCGGCGCTTCGGTGCCGCGCCAGGCGACGTGCCCGTCGGGCCGGACCAGGCAGAGCGGCGCCTCGAACATCTCCGCCACCGGCCCATCGGTCAGGTCCACCGCGGTCAGGGGGACGCCGGCCTCCTTGGCCGCGCGCTCCAGCGCTCCGGTCTCCGGCGCGCCGCCGCCCAGGCGCAGACACGTGAAGCCGTCGCCGAACAGGTCCAGGGTGGACCGCCCGTCAGCGAGCCAGGCGTGGGGCGCGCGGGTGCCCGGCCGGGCGGAAGGCACGAACGCGAGTCCCCCTTGGGGCGGCGGCGGGGTCCCGTCGGGGATGCAGACCGGCGTTTCCTCGTAGGAATATTGGAACTTGTGGAAATCGCTGCCCGCGAAGCCTTCGACCTGATCGCGCAACGCCCGGACGTTGGGCCCGATTTCGCCATTGGCGGCGCGGGCCGCCTCTTCGGCGCCGATCGCCGGGATGCCGGTCATCGCGCCGAAGGCGGCGGTGGCGAGGGTGACGTTGCGCCGGGCCACCGGGCGGCGCTCGGGGTCGTATGACTCGAGCAGCCTTTCCCCGCCCCAGCCCTGGATCACGGCGGCAAGTTTCCAGGCGAGGTTCATGGCTTCCTCCAGCCCCGTGTGCATGCCGTAGCCGCCGGTGGGCGAACACTGGTGGGCCGCGTCGCCGGCGATGAAGACCCGGCCGACGCGGTAGGTCTCGGCGACGTAATCGCGCCGTTCCCAGTGCGTCACGTCGATGATCTCATGGGGGAATTCGCCGCCGAACATGCGGTGCAGGTAGGCCCCGGCATCGGCGTCCGCGTCCGGGTCGTCGTACACCGAAAGCCGGTAGAGGTCCCGGCCGTCGATGGCGATCAATTCCGACCAGCAGCCGGTCTCGTCGATCGAGCGGTGGAAGCGCGCCCGTCCCTTGTCGTGCAGCCCGATCATCTGGTCCGAACGGAAGAAGATGTTGATGGAATGGGCGAACACGCCGAGCCCCCCCAATTCGATGCCCAGGCTCCCGCGGACCATGCCGCCCGGCCCGTCGCAGCCGACCAGGTATCGGGCCGCGACCTCTTCGCTCGCGCCGCTCTTTTGGTCGCGCAGGACGGCCCGGACGCCATCCGCATCCTGGCCGAAGCTTTCGAGCGCCGTGTCGTAGCGCAGCCGGACGGGCCGCAGCGTCTTGACGTGATCGGCCAGGATCGGGTCGAAGAAGATCTGCGGGCAGTGGCAGGGGCTTTCCGGGGTGAAGGGCTGGCGGTCGCGGGCGGCGTAGGACGGGATCTCGAGGCGCGCCAGTTCCGGCCCCAGGAAGCTCCGCTGGTAGACGATGTCGCCGGGGGTATCCTCGGGCCAGCCGGCGGCGCGCACCCGATCGGCGATGCCCCAGCGGCGGCAGAATTCCATGTTGCGCGCGCTCACCTGGCTCATCTTGGGCACCGGCACATGTCCGTCGCGCCTTTCCGCCAGCAGGCAGGGAATCCCGAGCCGTCCGAGTTCCGCCGCCAGGCCGAGGCCGACCGGGCCGGCGCCGGCGATCAGGACCGGGATCTCCCCCGGGGCGGTTTGCTCTCGCGGCGTCGCCATGCTCAGCCGACCCCCACGAACAGGTCTTCGATCGGCATCGGGGACTTGATCATGTCCTGCTCGGTCAGGTAAGCGAGGAACGCTTCCAGCGCTGTGCGGTTGGGCGCGACGCCATAGGGCCAGGGATCGCGGCCGAATGTGGCGAACAAGGTTTCGGCTTCCGCCTTCATCCAGGGCAGCATGAAGGGCAGGGTGCCGCCGCGGTTGCGCAAGCGGGCCAGCGCCTGAGCCTTGGCTTCGTCGAAGGCGTCATACAGGCTCTTGGCGACGAACGGCTGGGCCTCATAAATCTCGCGGCGGATCACCACCAGATGCATGATCGGGAAGATTCCCGTGCGCTTGTAGTAATCCAGCTCCACCGCCGGGAAATCCGGAAACAGGCGGACGACATCGGGGTGGGTGCCGAGCGACCGGGGCAGCCTCGGCGTCACCAGGGCGTCGAGCGCGCCGTCTTCCAGAAGTTCGGCCAGGGACTTGTCGGAGGTGTTGTCCTTCATCCGCACCGGTTTCAGGAGCGGCATGATCTCCGCCTCGGTATGGCAGCCCGGTGTATCCAGATTGCCCTGGACCCAGTGGATGGTCGACAGGTCGACGCCGTATTCGTGGGCCAGCATGCCGCGCGTCCAGACCGACGCCGTCTGGGTATAGATCTGGGTGCCGACCCGCTTGCCCTCCAGGTCCTTCGGGTCCCGGATGCCGGCCTTGCGGTTGACGGTGATGAAGCCGTGGCGGAAGACGCGCGACGGGAACACCGGGATGGCGACGAAGGGGCAGCGCCCGGCGTCAAAGCGGGCGACGAATTCGGAGGCCGACATCTCCGCCACGTCATAGGCGTCCGGCCCCGACATGTGATCGAACAGCTCCCTGGGCGAATCGCTGATGATGAATTCGAGGTCGATACCCGCCGGGCGCACGGCGCCGGTGTAGAGCGGCAGCATGCGGTCGTACAGACCACAGCCGAATTTCAGCGAAATCTCGGAGCCGTCGGGCATTCTCGGCCGTTCCCGTCCCTGGTTCTTGTTCTTGGCCCCAAATTGGCACGGGCGGGGGCGGAGATCAACGCGGGGGTGGCCTCCGGTCGAGCCAATGTCTAAGTTGATATTCACCAGGGGAAGCATCGCGGAACCGGCGGAGGGGATCATGGCGACATTCTGCGAACGGGTCTGGGCGGAGACGGCGGAACTGCGCGGCGCCATCAGCGCGCTGCCGTTCAATCGGGAACTCGCGGCGGGGACCCTGGCTGAGGACCGCTTCCGCTTCTACATGATCCAGGATGCGCTTTACCTCGACGATTATTCGCGCTCCCTTGCCGCCGCCGCCGTCCTGGCGCCGGACAGCGACGCGCGGTGTTTCTTCGCCGCCGCGGCGGAGGAGGCCATCGTCGTCGAACGCGCCCTGCACGCGGGCTTCTTCGAGAAATTCGGCGTCACGCCGGAGGACGCCGCGGCGGCCGAAAAATCGCCGACCTGCACCGCCTACACCAATTTCCTGTTGGCGACGGCCCACACCGGCAGCTACGCGGAGCTCGCCGCCGCCATCCTGCCGTGCTTTTGGATCTATTGGGACGTCGGGCTCGCGATCGCCAAGGAAAGTGCGCCCGATAACCCCTTCGCCGCCTGGGTCGAGACCTATTCCGACGACGCCTTCGGCGATCAGGTCAGGCGCGCCATCGCTATCACCGACCAGACGGCGGAGACGGCGGGGGAGGCCGAATGCGGCCGCATGCGCGCCGCCTTCGTGCTGTCCACCCAATATGAATGGATGTTCTGGGACAGTGCCTACCGGCTGGAAACCTGGCCGGTGACGGCGTAGGAAGCGCCTTGTTTAAAGAAATATTTAATTAAAGAATCATTTAAACAAGGCGCTTGCCGGTTTATAAAGCTTAAGCATCTCCCTCTGCGGGCGCAGGAGCCGCGCTTGCCTGGATGCCCCGGACAAGCCGGGGCATGACGCGGGGGTGAGGGGTATGACGTGGGGGTGAGGGGTATGACGCGGGGGTGAGGGGCATGACGCGGGGGTGAGGGGCATGACGCGGGGGCTATTTCCCTAGATCGTCATCGCCCGGCTTGTCCGGGCGATCCGGGATCGCGCCGGTCATCCTGAACGGGCCCGCCGGTCATCCTGAACGGGCTCTTGGAACCTTGAGCCCCTGGGCGGCTGGCGATCCGCGATCGGGCGGCTGCGGTTTGGCTTACCGCGGCCCGCCGGCGCGCCCGGTCTTGGAGCGGCCCTGGAATTTCTTGCCGCCCTTGCCGCGCTTTCCCATCCCCTGCCGGGACGGCCCTTTGCCTTTGCGCGGGCGGCCCTGGGGATCGCGCGGCCGGGCCAGGGCGGTCGAGAGATCGGTGCCGAGCTCATGGGCCGACAGGCGCCGGACCTCGTCGCGCAGGCGGGCGGCTTCCTCGAATTCCAGGTCGGCGGCGGCGGCCCGCATCTTGGCTTCCATGTCCTCGATCACCTTGCGCAGGTTGTGCCCGGTCAGGTGGACCGCATCCGCCGCCCCGGTATCGACCGTGACGTAGTCGTGCTCGTAGACGCTTTGGAGCACGTCGGCGATGCCCTTGCGCACGCTGGCCGGCGTGATGCCGTTGGCGGCGTTGAATTCCTCCTGCTTGCGGCGCCGGCGATCGGTCTCGGCCAAGGCCTCCTCCATCGCCTCGGTGCGGTGATCGCCGTAGAGGATGACCCGGCCGTCGGCGTTGCGCGCGGCGCGGCCGATGGTCTGGATCAGCGAGGTCTTGGAACGCAGAAAGCCCGGCTTGTCGGCGTCCAGGATGGCGACCAGGGCGCATTCGGGGATGTCGAGCCCCTCGCGCAGCAGGTTGATGCCGACCAGCACGTCGAAGGCGCCGAGCCTGAGATCGCGGATGATCTCGATGCGCTCCAAGGTGTCGATATCGGAATGCAGGTAGCGCACCCGGACGCCGGCCTCGTGCAGGTATTCGGTCAGGTCTTCGGCCATCTTCTTGGTCAGGGTCGTGACCAGCACGCGCTGGCCCCGGGCCGCGACCTCCTTGCATTCGGCCATCAGGTCGTCGACCTGGGATTCGACTGGGCGGATGAAGCAGGGCGGGTCGACCAGGCCGGTCGGGCGGATCACCTGTTCGGTGAAGACGCCGCCGGTCTGCTCCAGCTCCCACGGGCCGGGGGTCGCCGAGACGAACACCGATTCCGGGCGCATGGCGTCCCATTCCTCGAACTTCAAGGGCCGGTTGTCGACGCAGGACGGCAGCCGGAAGCCGTATTCGGCCAGCGTCGACTTGCGGGCATAGTCGCCCCGGTACATGCCGCCCAGCTGCGGCACGGTGACGTGGCTTTCATCGACGAACAGCAGCGCGTCCCCGGGCAGGTATTCGAACAGGGTGGGCGGCGGCTCGCCCGGCTTGCGGCCGGTCAGGTAGCGCGAATAGTTCTCGATCCCGGCGCAATGGCCGGTCGCCTCCATCATCTCCAGGTCGAAGGTGGTGCGCTCTTCCAGGCGCTGGGCCTCCAACAGCTTGCCCGCGGCGTGCAGTTCCTCGAGCCTGGCCTTCAGCTCCACCTTGATCTGCTTGATCGCCTGGGTGATCGTCGGCCTGGGCGTCACGTAATGAGAATTGGCGTAGACCGTGATGCGGTCGAGCTCGACCGTGCGCTCGCCGGTCAGCGGGTCGAATTCGGTGATGCCCTCGACCTCGTCGCCGAACAGCGATAGGCGCCAGGCCCGGTCCTCGTAATGGGCCGGAAAGATCTCGACGCTGTCGCCCCGGGCCCGGAAATCGCCGCGCAGGAAGGCGCCGTCGTTGCGCCGGTATTGCAGTTCCACCAGGCCGCGCAGCAGTTCAGCCCGGTCGAGGCTCTGGCCCTTCTCGACGCTGACGGTCATCCGCGAATAGTCCTCGACCGACCCGATGCCGTAGATGCACGACACGCTGGCGACGATGATCACGTCCCGGCGTTCCAGCAGCGCCCGGGTGGCGCCGTGGCGCATGCGGTCGATCTCCTCGTTGATCGAGGCGTCCTTCTCGATATAGGTGTCGGACCGCGGCACATAGGCTTCCGGCTGGTAGTAATCGTAATAGGAGACGAAATATTCGACCGCGTTGTGGGGAAAGAACCCCTTCATCTCGCCGTAGAGCTGGGCGGCCAGGGTCTTGTTGGGGGCAAGGATCAGGGCGGGGCGTTTGAGCGTGTCGATCACCCGGGCCATGGTGAAGGTCTTGCCCGAGCCGGTGACGCCCAGCAGCACCTGCTCGCGCTCGCCCCCTTTCAGCCCCGCCACCAGCTCTTCGATCGCCTCGGGCTGGTCGCCGGCGGGCTGGAAATCGCTTTCCAGGCGGAACTCGGCATCGCCGGTGGGCCGGACAAAAGCGGGCCGGCCGGCCTCTGTGTCGTCCTTCAAGGTCATGGCGTCTATATAGGCCGATCGGCGCCCTCAGGAAAGGTCGGGGCGCCCGATTTCGCCCGGGCCCCCGGCGGTTCACGCCGCCTGACGCCATTGTGATCCCGGGGGAGAGGGGAAATCTGTATAACGCCGCAAGGAGGTGGCGGCCATGGGGCCCTGGTTCGACAGATCGGGACGGTTGTCCGTCCTCAGGATCGCCGTGCTGTGCGGCCTGGCGGCGCCGGCCGCCTGGATCGCGGCCGGGCTGGCGTTCGGCACCCTTGGCGCCGAACCGGTCAAGGGTGCGCTGCACCTGGCGGGCCTCTGGGCCATCCGGCTGCTGTTCGTCACCTTCGCGATATCGCCGCTCAGTGCCGCAATGGGCTGGACCCGGCTGTTTGATGTGCGCCGGATGATCGGCGTCGCCGCCTTCGCCTATGCCGCCGCCCACTTCGCCCTGTTCGCCGTCGATCAGAAACTCGACCTCGCCAAGGTCGCCTCGGAGATCGTCCTGCGCTTTTACCTCGCCATCGGGTTCGCGGCCCTTGTCGGCCTGGCGGCCCTGGCCGCGACCTCGAGCGACCGCGCCGTGCGCGCGATGGGTCGGAACTGGCAGCGCCTGCACCGCGCCGCCTACGGGATCGGGCTGCTGGCGGCCGTCCATTTCTTCATCCAGTCCAAGGCCAACGTGGCCGAGCCGCTGATGATGTTGGGTTTCTACGTCTGGCTGATGGCGGCGCGGCTGCCGCTGTTCGATCGAAGCCGCGGCCGGGCCGCCCGGCGCCGGGCGGCAGGCTTGCTCCGGTTCGCCGCCGCCGGGGCCGGGGCGGTCGCCCTCACCGCCCTGGCCGAGGCGGGCTGGTTTGCGTTCAAGTTCGGGGCCGCCGGCCTGCGGGTGCTGCCCACCAACCTCACCGGCGAAGCGGGCACGCGGCCCGCTTGGGGGGTGGCGCTGGCGCTCGGGCTCGTGCTCGCCGTCAAGGCCGCCCAATGGCTTCGCGGCCGGTCGCCGGGGCCGCCCACCCGGACCAAGGACGGTGCGGCGGACCGTATCGGCGCCGCCTGAACGCCGATCGCCGGGACGCGCACGGACGCTATTTTTTGCCGTTCGATTCGCCTTGACCCCGGGTTCCCGGTTGCGTAGGCGGGGCTTTGTGCTTACCTTGCCCTGGCTCTTTTTTCTCAAGGGATACTCCCATGTCCGCTCACCCTAGCTTGCTGGCCGCCCGGCTCGCGGCCGTCAAACCGTCCGCCACCATGGCGGCGACGGCGCGCGCCGCCGAGCTCAAGGCCGAGGGCCGCGACGTCATCGGCCTCGGTGCCGGTGAACCGGATTTCGATACCCCCGACAACATCAAGGAGGCGGCCATCGCCGCCATGCGGGCGGGGGACACCAAATACACCGTGGTCGACGGCACCCCGGCACTGAAGGACGCGGTGGCGGGCAAGTTCCGGCGCGAGAACGGGCTCGACTACAAGCGGTCCCAGGTCACCATCGCCTGCGGCGGCAAGCAAATCATCTTCAACGCCATGATGGCGACCCTGAACGCCGGCGACGAGGTGGTGATCCCGGCGCCCTATTGGGTCAGCTATCCCGATATCGTGCTGTTCTCCGGCGGCACGCCGGTGGCGGTGGAGGCGCCGCTCGCCCAAGACTTCAAGATCACCCCGGGGCAGCTCGACGCCGCGATCACGCCGAAGACCAAATGGCTGATTCTCAACTCGCCCTCCAATCCCACCGGGGCGGCCTACACCAAGGACGAGCTCAAGGGTCTGGCCGAGGTGCTGGTGGCCCATCCCCATGTCTACATCCTGACCGACGATATTTACGAACACATCATCTATGACGGGTTCGAATTCGCCACCATCGCCCAGTTGGAGCCCAACCTTTACGACCGGACGCTGACCATGAACGGCGTCTCCAAGGCCTATGCCATGACCGGCTGGCGAATCGGCTACGCCGCTGGGCCGGAGCCCCTGATCAAGGCGATGGGCACCATCCAGTCCCAGTCGACCTCCAACCCGTGCTCGATCAGCCAGGCGGCGGCGCTGGAGGCACTGACCGGGCCCCAGGATTTCATTCCCGAGCGCGCCCAGGCCTTCTGCAAGCGCCGCGACCGGGTCGTGGCGCTGCTCAACCAGGCGCCGGGGATAACCTGTTACGAGCCGGACGGGGCGTTCTACGTCTATCCGGGCTGCGACGGGTTGATCGGCAAGACCACGCCCGACGGCAACCTCCTGAAAGACGATACCGACGTGACCGCCTGGCTGCTCGAGGCCGAGGGCGTGGCCGTCGTCCAGGGCGCCGCCTTCGGGGTTTCGCCCTGCTTCCGCATCTCCTATGCGACCTCCATGGAGGTCCTGGAAGAGGCCTGCAAGCGCATCAAACGCGCATGCGAGAGCCTGTCCTGAGCCCCAGCCGCCGGTTTCCAGATTCTCCTTGCAAAGGCCCAAGCCGTCCCTGACAATTTCCGGCAATGACCGTGGCTGCCGGTTACGGGCCCGTCTCCCGACGGGGCCGGGCGTGGGCCGAACAGGGGCCTGCGTGCCAGGCTGGGCGGGGGCCGCGTCCCCTTCGGCCGGTTGCCCAACCAGCGGGCTCCCTCCGGGGACGCCTGCAGAGAGAGCCGGAAAATCAACAAGATCCGGTGGGGAGAGCTGATATGAGCGAAGTGCATGGAGGGGTCCGCTGCGTCGCGCTGGTGGGTCCCTATCTCAGCGGAAAAACCACCCTTATGGAGAGCATGCTGCACCTGGCGGGCGCCATCCACCGCAAGGGCAGCGTCACCGAAGGCACGACCGTGGGCAATTATTCGGCCGAGGCCCGGGCCCGGCAGATGGGAGTGGAAATGTCCGCCGCCCATGCCAATTATCTCGGCGACGAATGGCGGTTTCTCGACTGTCCCGGTTCGGTGGAATTCGCCCAGGATACGCTGAACGCGCTGGCCTGCGCCGATGCCGCCGTGGTGGTGTGCGAGCCCGAGCCCGACCGGGCCGTGACCCTGGCCCCGGTGCTCAAGCACCTTGAGGACCTGGGGATTCCCCACATCCTGTTCATCAACAAGATGGAGGAGGTCACCCTTCCCGTGGCCGATATCATCGCCGGCCTGCAGCAGGTCTCCAACCTGCCCCTGATATTGCGCCAGGTGCCGATCCGCGAGGGGGACGGCGTCACCGGCTATGTCGATCTGGCGAGCGAGCGGGCCTATCACTACAACACGGACGGCGTTTCCGACGTCGTCCCGGTGCCCGACGAGATGGCCGCCCCGGCGGCGGAGGCCCGCAACGAGATGCTGGAATCGCTTGCCGATTTCAACGACGAACTGCTGGAACGCCTGCTGGAAGAGGACATCCCCGATGCCAGCGACATTTACGCCAACCTCGCCCAGGACTTGCAGGGCAACCTGATCGTTCCGGTGGTGCTGGGCGCGGCGATCCACGACAATGGCGTGAAGCGCCTGCTCAAGCTGCTGCGCCACGAAGTGCCGTCGGTCGCCACGACCATCGAGCGCAAGGGGCTGGAAGCAAGCGGGGAGACGGTGGCCCAGGTGTTCAAGACCGCCCATGTGCTTCATGCCGGCAAGCTTAGCATCGCGCGGATCTGGCGCGGGACCGTCAAGGACGGCGAGACCCTCAACGGCGAGCGGGTCTCCGGCCTGTTCCACGTCCAGGGCGAAGAGCGGGAGAAAATTTCCGCCGCCGCGGCCGGCGAAGTGGTCGGCTTCGGGCGTATGGAGAACGTCAAGACCGGCGACGTGTTGACGCCGTCCGGCAATGCGCCCGAAATCGCCGGCTGGCCCGAGCCCCTGCAGCCGGTCTACGGCTTCGCCGTCGGCACCGAAAACAAGGCCGACGAGGTCAAGCTGTCCGGCGCCCTTGCCAAGCTGACCGAGGAGGACCCTTCCCTGGTGATCTCGCACCATGCCGACACCAACCAGATGCTGCTGGAAGGGCAGGGGGAGATGCATCTCCTGGTCGCGTTCGACCGGCTGGAAAGCAAGTTCAACCTGAAGGCCACCAAGGCCCGGCCCGACGTGCCCTACAAGGAAACCATCCGCAAGTCGACCTCGGTCCAGGGCCGATTCAAGCGCCAGACCGGCGGCCACGGCCAGTTCGGCGACGTCCATGTGGAAATCCGTCCGCAACCGCGGGGCGGCGGGTTTGCCTTCGAGGACAAGATCTTCGGCGGCCATATCCCGAAGCAGTACATCCCGGCGGTGGAAACCGGCGTCAAGGAATACCTGGTCCGCGGACCGCTCGGCTTTCCCGTGGTGGATTTCGCCGTGACCTTGACAGACGGTTCCTATCACGCGGTGGACAGTTCGGAGCAGGCCTTCAAGCAGGCCGCCCGCATCGCCATGACCGAAGGCATGCCGAAATGCGATCCCGTCCTGCTGGAGCCGATCTATGAGGTCAGGATCGACGTGCCCAGCGAGTTCACGTCCAAGGTCCATAGCCTGGTGTCACAGCGGCGCGGCCAGCTTCTCGGATTCGACACCCTGGAAGGCTGGCAGGGATGGGACCAGGTGGTCGCCCACATGCCCCAGGCGGAGATCGCCGACCTGATCATCGAATTGCGGTCGCTGTCATTGGGCGTCGGCAATTTCCACGCGACCTTCGACCACATGAGCGAATTGTCCGGCCCGGACGCCGACAAGATCGTTCGCGCCCGTCAGGGGGAAGCCGCGGCGGCGCAATAGGCGCGGTGGCCGGGCCGATTTCACCCTGGCGGTGAGAGTGGGACGCGCTATAGTGCGCCCGCTCCCAGGGCCTGTGCCGTGCCCGGCCTGGGAGGGACGACAGGTTGAGCATATGGACGATCGTTTCAGCGTATAGAGAGAGCAGATGACCATTTCAGAGTCCGAGGGCCGTTCGGCCGCATCCCCGATCAAGACGTTCCGCTACGAAAAACCCGCCACCATCGACGGCGACAAGATGATCGTCGACCTGGCGGGAAGCGACATCATTCGCGGCCGTGTCCAGGTGGTGCGAAAGGGGGGCGAGAACAACCTCCATTCCCATGAGGGCATGGATGGCTTCTGGCTGGTGTTGAGTGGACGCGTCCGGTTCTACGGCCCGGGCGACGAGGTCATTGGGGAATTCGGCCGCCACGAGGGCATCCTGATTCCCCGCGGCGAAGCCTACTGGTTCGAATCCGCGGATGAGAGCCAGGACCTCGAGTTGTTGCAGATGGCCGGATTCGAAAAAGGGACCAGGGTCCGGCGCGTGGATATCGATCCCCTGCGTATCAATCCCGACGAAGTGACGATCACATCGGCGGCGTCCGCCGGTCCGTCCGCTTCGGATAGAGAGAACGGAAAGGAAAACGCCTTGCAGAAATTCATTTGCGGAGACTGCGACTACATCTATGACCCGGAAAAGGGCGATCCCACCCAGAACGTCGCGCCCGGCACCGCGTTCGACGATTTGCCCGATACCTGGGAATGCCCGGAATGCGGCGCGCCCAAGTCAGAATTCTATCCCATCATCGAGAGTACCTGACGGTCCCGCGGCCAGAACCCACGCCCGGGGGGGCGTGCTCACGAAATCGTGCATCGGCGTTAATTGATCCTGACACGTCCCAGGGGCCATGATGGGGCCATGAGGGACAGTGAAAGGAACATGAACCATGCACTTCATAAAGAAACGGGGATGGGAACTCCCCGAAAGTGCCGCGACGCCGGAATCGGTGTTCGTCGAACGGCGGCGGTTGGTCAAGGCGCTGGTCGCCGGCCCCGCCCTGCTGGCGGCTCCGGCGCTGATCGCCGGGTGCGAGGAAGAGGCACCAAAGGGCGCGGCCCGGGCGGCGGCCCCCAAGGGGGACCCCACCGCCGGGCTCTATCCCGTCACCCGTAACCTGCGCTACCGGGTCGAGCGGCCGCTCTCGAAAGAGAGCGACGCCACCAGCTACAACAACTTCTATGAGTTCGGCTCGCACAAGTCGATCAAGAGCGCGGCCCAAGTGCTCCCCATCCGCCCCTGGACCGTCAAGATCGACGGCATGGTGGAAAAACCGTTCGAGATCGGCATCGACGATCTCCTGAAGAAGATGCCGCTGGAGGAACGGATTTACCGCTTCCGCTGTGTCGAGGCCTGGGCCATGACGGTTCCCTGGTCGGGCTTTCCGTTGAAGGCCCTGGTGGATCTCGCCAAGCCGCTTGCCGGTGCCAAGTATCTGCACATGGAGACCTTCAACAATCCAAAGATCGCAAGCGGCCAACGCCAGTCCTGGTATCCCTGGCCCTATGTCGAGGGCCTGACCATGGCCGAGGCGACCAACGAGCTCGCCTTCATCGCTACCGGCCTCTACGGCAAGCCGATCCCCAAGCAGAACGGCGCGCCGCTGCGCCTGGTGGTGCCGTGGAAATACGGTTTCAAGAACATCAAGTCCCTGGTCCGCCTGAGCTTTACCGATAAGCGGCCCAAGACATTCTGGGAAGCCATCCAGGCCTCGGAATACGGCTTCTGGGCGAACGTCAATCCGGAAGTGCCCCATCCGCGCTGGAGCCAGGCGAGCGAGCGGCTGCTGGGCGAAGGCAGGCGGGTCAAGACGCAGCTCTACAACGGCTACGGCGAGTTCGTCGCGAGCCTGTACAAGGACTTGGAGAACGAGGAGTTGTTCAAGTAAAGGCAACCCGCGTTCAGGGGACCGAGCGGCACAGACTCGATCGGGGCGGGTGGGCGGCTGGCCCTAGTTGGCGGCGGCGCGCCGGATCGCCCCCACCGCCAGGGTGCAGAGCGCGCCCGCCAGGACACCCAGGCCGTTGGCGAGGATGTCGGCGCCTTCCATGCTGCGCCCGGGCGAGTACGTCTGCAGCCCCTCCATCAGCGCCCCGTAACAGAGAAGCCCGATCACCACCCGGCGGCCCGCCGCCTTGCCGGGATGGGCGGCAAGGCCCAGCAGGCAGAGCACGCCATAGGCCAGAGCATGGATGAGCTTGTCGGAAATGCCTGGGTCGGGCAGGGTGTCGGCCGGCACCAGGGACAGCAACGCCACCGCCGCGAGGGCCGCGTAAAACAACGCTTTCGTGATCGCCACCTGCCGACTCCCTGGATCCTGATGCCTCGATCAGGGGCCAGGATGTGCGCGGATCGCGCGGGTGGGGCAACGGCCAATTAATAGCAATTGACGAGAATGCCGGGGCGGGCGTTCGCGCCCGCCGGTGCGGCTGGGCGATGACTGGGCGGCGCCGGAACGCGAAAAACCCGGGGGCGGGATGCCCCCGGGTCTTGATATTGTTCGCCAGC
>JAOTVC010000074.1 GCA_029863585.1 Alphaproteobacteria bacterium
CTTGATGGCGTCTTCCAGCTCGGAAACCTCGTCCTTGCCGTCCTCGCCCTCGCCCAGCTCCTTCTGGATCGCCTTGAGCTGCTCGTTCAAGTAATACTCGCGCTGGGTCTTCTCCATCTGGCGCTTGACCCGGCCGCGGATGCGCTTCTCCACCTGGAGCACGCCGATTTCCGATTCCATGTAGCTCAGCACCTTTGACAGGCGCTCGGCGATGCTCTCGATCTCCAGGATCTCCTGCTTCTGGGAGATCTTCAGCGCCAGATGCGAGGCCACCGTGTCGGCCAGCTTGCCGGGTTCCTCGATCTGGTTGAGGGAGACGATCACCTCGGGCGGGATCTTCTTGTTCAGCTTGATGTAGCGTTCGAACTGGCTGGTCACCGAGCGCGACAGCGCCTCCATCTCCTGGGCGGTGCCCTCCTCCTCGTCGATCATCTCTACATGGGCCTGGAAGAAGGATTCGCTGTCCTCATAGGACACGATACGAGCCCGCGCGCCGCCCTCGACCAGGACCTTGACCGTCCCGTCGGGCAGCTTCAGGAGCTGCAGCACCGTGCCGACCGTGCCCACCTTGTGAATATCGTCGGTCCCCGGATCGTCCACGGCGGCGTCCTTCTGGGCCACCAGAAGGATCTGCTTGTCGTCCCTCATGACGCTTTCCAGCGCGTGCACCGATTTGTCGCGTCCGACAAACAACGGCACGATCATGTGCGGGAACACCACGATGTCGCGGAGCGGCAGAACGGGATAAAGAACGGAATCGGAGGGCTCAGTCATGATCAACCTCGGTCAACGGGGCACCTTGAAAGACAGGCGGAATCGGGCAAGGGCCCGCACCAGCCTTCGGTGAGTCTACACCAATCCCCTGAGTGAACGGTTAACGAATAATGACCGCCACATCAAGAGATCGCGAGCGAACGGCGTTCGCAACACAATATGTGGCACTAATTGGCAGGAATTCAAGGAGGAAACGTCAGGCGCTGGTGCCCAAATCCTCGCGCCGGTCGGCGTAGATGTAGAGCGGCTTGGCCCGCCCCTCCACCACTTCGCCGTTGATGACGATTTCCTCGACACCTTCCAGGCTGGGCAACTCGTACATGGATTCCAGCAAGATGTTTTCCATGATCGAACGCAGGCCTCGGGCGCCGGTCTTGCGGGCGATCGCCTTGCGGGCGATGGCGTGCAGGGCGTCATCGGAAAATTCCAGATCCACCGATTCCATCTCGAACATGCGCTGGTACTGCTTGACCAGGGCATTCTTGGGCTCGGTCAGGATGCGGATCAGGGAGTCCTCGTCGAGATCCGTCAAGGTCGCGACCACCGGCAGGCGGCCGACGAATTCGGGGATCAGGCCGAATTTCAGAAGATCCTCGGGCTCCACGTCGTGCAGCAATTCGCCGGTCTTGCGGTCTTCGGGCGCCGTTACCTCGGCCCCGAAGCCGATCGAGGTCGTCTTGCCGCGGGCCGAGATGATCTTCTCCAGGCCCGAGAAGGCGCCGCCGCAGATGAACAGGATGTTGGTGGTATCGACCTGCAGGAACTCCTGTTGCGGGTGCTTGCGCCCGCCCTGGGGCGGCACCGACGCCACGGTCCCTTCCATGATCTTCAGCAATGCCTGCTGGACGCCCTCGCCCGAGACATCCCGGGTGATCGAGGGGTTGTCGGACTTGCGGCTGATCTTGTCGACCTCGTCGATATAGACGATGCCGCGCTGGGCGCGCTCGACATTGTAGTCGGCGGACTGCAGCAGCTTGAGGATGATGTTCTCCACGTCCTCGCCGACATAACCCGCCTCGGTCAAGGTGGTGGCGTCGGCCATGGTGAACGGCACATCCAGGATCCGCGCCAGGGTTTGCGCCAACAGGGTCTTGCCGCAACCGGTCGGGCCGACCAACAGGATGTTGGACTTGGCCAGTTCCACGTCGTTGGACTTGGAACCGTGGGCCAAGCGCTTGTAGTGATTGTGCACGGCCACCGAAAGGACGCGCTTGGCGTGGGACTGCCCGATCACGTAATCGTCGAGGACGGCGCAGATGTCCTTCGGCGAGGGCACGCCGTCCTGTGAGCGCACCAGGGTGGATTTGTGTTCCTCGCGGATGATGTCCATGCACAGTTCAACGCATTCGTCGCAGATGAACACCGTCGGCCCGGCAATCAGCTTCCGGACCTCGTGCTGGCTCTTGCCGCAGAACGAGCAGTACAACGTATTTCTGGAATCACCACTGGAGGACTTGCTCATAGATACTCCGCATTCTCGGGTGGAGGCCGGCAACCCAACCCGGGGGCCACGTCACCCTATCGGCACACTCATTTTAACACACCCCTAGCAAAATGATCTTTGCCACAGCCGAAGGGCAGACTTCAAACAAAATCTAGTCCGCTCGGCCGAGACTTCAAGGAACATTTGCCAAACAAAGTGTGAACACAACAAGAATGCGATCCCACCGTTGCCAGATTGCAACGCCCGTAACCACCGATGCTAGCGGCCACGGATCAACAATCGGTTAACCCCTGCACCGGGCCCGGGTCAGGACTTGTCGCCGTCCTTGGCGCCGTCGCCGTCGCCGACCGTGGGCCGGGACGTCACGACCTCGTCGATCAGGCCGAATTCCTTGGCTTCGTCCGGCGTCATGAACTTGTCGCGTTCCACCGCGTCGGAGATCACGGCGATGTCCTGGCCGGTATGCTTGGCGTAGATCTCATTAAGACGGGCGCGCAGCGCCAGGATTTCCCGGGCCTGGATCTCGATATCCGTGGCCTGGCCCTGGACCCCGCCCGACGGCTGATGGATCATGACGCGCGAATTGGGCAGGCTGTACCGCTTGCCCGCGGCACCGGCCGTCAGCAGGAGAGAGCCCATGGAGGCGGCCTGGCCGATGCACAGGGTGGCGATGTCGGGACGGATGTATTGCATGGTGTCATAGATGGCGAGGCCCGAGGTCACCACTCCGCCCGGCGAATTGATATAGATCGAAATGTCCTTGGTGGGGTTCTCCGCCTCCAGGAACAGGAGCTGAGCCGAAACGACGCTCGCCACCGCGTCGTTGATCGGGCCGATCAGGAAGATGATGCGCTCCTTGAGTAGCCGGGAATAGATGTCGTAGGCGCGCTCGCCCCGGTTGGTCTGTTCGACCACCATGGGCACGAGGCCCTGCATTGTCGTTTCGAAGTCGTCGCTCATCGGTCCTGATGTTCCTTTTGTGACTATGCCCGCCGAGGCTCTGGCTGGCGCCTTTCTATCCCTCGTCCTTGTCCTTGTCCTTGGCCCCGGCCTCGGACCCGGCGGCCGCCACGTCCTCGTCTTCGTCGGGGTCGGCCATCAGCTCGTCGCCGGTGACCTTGCGCTCCGAGATCTTGGCCAGTTCCAGGATGTAATCCACCACCTTGTCCTCGAACAGCGGCGCGCGGAGCTGCTCGCGCGCTCCGGGATCCTTCTGATAGTATTCCACCACCTGCCGTTCCTGGCCCGGGAAGCGCCGGGCCTCGTTGGCGATAGCCCGGTTCAGTTCTTCGTCGGGGACCGAGATGTTGTTGACCCGGCCGCATTCGGTGAGCAGCAGCCCCAGCCGCACCCGGCGATCGGCGATGGCGCGGTATTCTTCCTTGATCTCGTCGACCGACTTTCCGGAATCCTTGAGGAACTGTTCGAAGCGGGCCTTGATCGAAGGATCGGGGCGGGCCTCTTCCCCGCCGTGATCGTGGTCATGATCATGGTCGTGATCATGGTCGTGATCCGGCGTCTCCAACGGCTCGCCGCTCAGATTTTGCCAGATCTGGGCGAACTCGCTGTCCACCATGCCGGCGGGAAGATCGAAGGTCGCGAGGTCGGCCAGCTGGTCGAGCAGCGAGCGCTTGAGCCGCATCCGGGAGATCGTCCCGTATTCGGAGGTCAGCCGTTCCTTGACCGCGGCCCGCATGGCGTCGAGCGATTCGAGCCCCACCGCCTTGGCCAGTTCGTCATTGACCTCGACCGGCTTCGGCACCTGCAGTTCCTTCACCACCACCTCGAATTCGGCGTCCTTTCCGGCCAGTTCCTCGGCCGGGTATTGCTCCGGGAAGGTGACCTCGATCTTGCGGGTCTCGCCGGCCTTGGCCCCCACCATCTTCTCGACGAAGCCGGGGATGAAGTTCTGGGCATTGAGCTGAAGGACGAAATCCTTGGCCTGGCCGCCGGCGAATTCCTCGCCGTCGACGCGGCCGGTGAAGTCCACCAGCAAGGCATCGTCGGCGGCCGATTCCCGGTCTTCGTCGGTCTTCTCGAACGCGGTCTGCTCCTCGGCCATGCGGGTGATGGCCTCGTCGACCGCGGAATCCTCGACCTCGACCACCAGGCGCTCGAGTTCCAGCTTGCTGTAGTCGGGCTGCTCGATATCGGGCATCAGTTCCACCGCCATGGTGAACTTCAGGTCCTTGCCCTCGTCGAATTCGGTAATCCGGATGCTGGGCTGCATGGCCGGGCGCAGTTTCTTCTCACGCAGGGTTTCGCTCGTAGTCTCGGAAATGGCGCGTTCCAGCACCTCGCCGATGACCGATGGGCCGTATTGCTTGCGCAGGAGCTGCATCGGCACCTTGCCGGGGCGGAATCCCGGCATCTTGACGGTCGCGCCGATCTCCGTAAGCCGCGCGGACACGCGGCCTTCGATGTCGTCACCGGGGATGGTAACGGCGAATTCGCGGCTGAGGCCCTCGCTCTTGGTTTCTTCGACCTGCATGGGGTTCTCTCTCTGTATCTTTTCGTTCAAGCACGACGGCCCGCGACGGGAGCCGGGCGCGGCACCGCGCTGGTGTTATCAGAATTCCCGGCCCCTGACCAGTCCGCGAATAACCCCCGGAGCGGCCCCACCCTGGGAGGCCATCCTGGTGCGGGCGGAGGGACTCGAACCCCCACGACTTGCGTCACTGGCACCTAAAGCCAGCGCGTCTACCAATTCCGCCACGCCCGCGGGACCGGCCGGGGCCGGAGGAATCCGGCCTCCGGACGCAGTCTATACCACAGATTGGGGACAGGCGATGGCCGGGATGAGAAGCGGCCGGGGTCCAGGGAGACGGAGAGGCGGCGTTCGGAATATCGGCGGTGGGGACGGCAACGGCCCGGGCCTGCCTCCGGGCCAAGGGCCCGGCGCGGCTCCGGGACGGCGGATCGCGGCGTCAGCTCGCGAGCTGCTCGGGATCGAGCTGCTCGGGATAATGTTGCGTGAACGAACTCAACGACAGGACCCGCGGGCCTTCGGTGAAGACCTGATGATCTTCGCGCCCGATGGACACTTCGTAGCTGACATGGGGAATTCCGCAGGAATCCGGGGTCACGGCCAGGACCGTAGCGGTTTCCACCATATTGTCGCCGCGGACGACGCGGAACACGCTGCCCTTGCGCACGTCGTCGGCTGTCAGTTCCTTCTTGGACCTCAACGCCCACATGATCGGTTACTCCCCGACAACACCGATGGATTCAACCAAAACTAGCCCGTGCTCGTTTAAGAAGTCGTTAAGGCAAGCCAAAAAAAGGTCAATTTTTCAATGAATTCCGCTGTGTCATTCGTGTGGCATCGGACCCGAATGACGGGATTCCAGGCTCGGCTTCGGGCGTCTGTGGGGTGCCTGACCGGGCGTGCGGAGGTCAGCCCTTCAAGTGGCGCAGGACACCGGGGACGGCATCGGGCAGATCGTCGGCGATCAGCCCGGGCCCGAAATCCGCCGCCGCCCGGCCATGGATCCAGGCGGCGATGGCGGCGCTTTCGAAAGGCGCGACCTGCTGAACCAGGAGCCCGGCGACCAGGCCCGCCAGCACGTCCCCGGAGCCGCCCGTGGCCAGGTCCGGCGGCGCATTGGCATTGATCACGGCCCGCCCGTCCGGGGCGGCAATCACGGTGTCGGGGCCCTTGATCAGGACGACGGCGCCGCTGCGGACGGCCGCCTCCCGGGCGCGGTCCAACTTGCTGCCGGTGGTCAGGTCCGGGAAGAGGCGGGCGAACTCGCCTTCGTGCGGCGTCAGGACGGCCCCGCCGCCGGCCCCGGCATTGGCCGCGATCGCGGCGTAGAGCTCCCCTGCCCGGCCCCGGAAAACGGTCAGGGCGTCGGCGTCGAGGCATACCAGCTTGCCCAGCGCCAACGCCGTCAGGACGTGGCGGTGGGTCTTCTGGTCGACCCCATATCCCGGCCCCAGCAGCGCCGCCCGGCGGCGCGGATCGTCAAGATAGGCCGCGAAATCCCCCGCCCGGCGCAGCGCCGCGGTCAGCACCGCCGGCATGTAGGTGGCATAGGCCGCGACCGCTTCGGGTCGGGTGGCGATGGTGACGAGGCCGGCGCCGATGCGGAGCGCCGCGCGGGCGGCCAACCGGGCGGCGCCGGTCATCTCCGCCCCGCCGCCGACGACCAGATGGCCGCGGCTGTACTTGTGGGCATCGGCGCCGGGCCACGGGAAGGCATCGGCCCACAACCGGGGGCCGTTCTCGAACGTCTTGGGTCGGATGGTCTTGAGCACCCGGGCGGGAATGCCGATGTCGACGACCCTGACCTCGCCCGCCAGCACCTTGCCCGGCAGCAACAGGTGGCCGGGCTTCTTGCGGAAAAAGGTGACGGTCAGGGCGGCCGGCGCGGCGGCGCCGAGGACCGCGCCGCTGTCGCCGTGGATGCCGCTCGGCATGTCGATGGCGACGATCGGCAGTGTGCTTGCCGCCGCGGCTTCGATAGCCGCCCGCGCCGCCCCCTCCAGCGGGCGGGCCAGGCCCGCGCCGAACAGGGCATCGACGATCAGGCCGGCCCCGGCGATCAGGTCGGGGGAGAGCGGCACGATCTCACCCCCCGCTTCCCGCCAGCGCCGGGCGTTGAGGGCGGCATCATTGGGCAGCTTGGCGGCATCGCCCAGCAAGCCCAGGCGAACGGTCCAACCCGCTTCCGCCAGCAGCCGGGCGATGACGAAGCCGTCGCCGCCGTTGTTGCCCGGCCCGCAGAGAATCGCGGCGATGCCGGGTGCGAACCGGGCACGGATCAGTTCCACCGCGCCGGCGCCCGCGGCCTCCATCAATGTCGCCCCCGGCGTGCCGGCCTCGATGGTGAGCGCGTCGGCGCGTCCCATTTCCGCCACCGAAAGAAGCTCCGGCCCGGGCCCATCGGGCTGCGCCGCACCGCCCGTCCCGGGTTCGGGGGCGAAAAAATCCTCCGGATCCAGGGCGATGCCCCTGGCCTTGGCGGCGGCCAGCACGTCGGCCTGACGCGCCGCCGGTATCAGGCCGCGCTGGACCCAGCCCTGCACCGTGGTCGGCGGCACCCGCCGCCCGGTCTGTTCGCTGAGGATCCGCGCCATCGGGCGAACGCCGCCGAAGCGGGCGATGATTGGTGCGGCCTGATCCATGGCAACCGGTTGTACGTGTGACGCGTGCGGGGGTCAAGGCGGCGACGTTTCGGTGTTCCCGCGCCTTCCGGCCGGCGGATCGGGCGGCCCCTTGCAAGAAGACTTGAGCGCCGCGCGGCCTGTGATAGGGTCTCGCCGTCACGCGCTCTTTAGGAGAACATTTACCGTGAAGATCGTCGTGCTCGGCGCCGGGCTGATCGGCGTGAGCACCGCCTACTACCTGTCGCGCGCGGGCCACGAGGTCGTGGTCATCGACCGCCAGCCCGAGGCCGGGCTGGAAACCAGTTTCGCCAATGGCGGGCAGGTCTCGGCCTCCCACGCGACGCCGTGGTCGAACCCGGAAACGCCGGCGAAGCTGCTCGCCTGGCTGGGCCGGGCCGATGCACCGCTGGTCTTCCGGTTTTCCACCGACCCCGCGCTTTGGGGTTTCCTCTTGCGCTTCCTCGCCAACTGCCGGCGCCGGCCGAGCCAGAAGAACGGCGCGACGGTGGCCCGCCTGGCGCTGTACAGCCGGGCGCTGTTGGCCGAGCTCCGGTCGGAGACCGGCGTCCGGTTCGACGCCGAGGACCGCGGCATCCTCCACATCTACCGCTCTCAGCGCGAATTGGCCAAGGCTGACGCGATCGCCGAGCGGTTCCGGGCGCTCGGCATGGCGCTCGACACGCTGGACGCCGCCGCCTGCGTCACCCGCGAACCGGCGCTCGAGGCCCAGGCCGGCAGCCTTGCCGGCGGCATCTACAGCGCGGACGACCTCTCGGGCGATGCCCATGTCTTCACCCAGGGCCTGCAGAAATACTGCGCCGAACGCGGGGTGACCTTTCGATTCGGCACCACCATCAGCCGCATCGCCCATTCGGGCGACCGGGTCACCGGCGTCACCACCGACCGGGGGGTGATCTCCGCCGACCGCTATGTCATGGCCTTGGCGAGCTATTCGCCACTGATGCTCAAGCCGATGGGCATTCGCGTCCCGATCTATCCCGCCAAGGGGTATTCGGCGACGGTGCCGGTCACCGAGTCCAACCGGGCGCCGATGGTCAGCATCACCGACGACGACCACAAGATCGTCCTGAGCCGGCTGGGAAACCGGCTGCGCATCGCCGGCACGGCGGAGTTCGACGGCTACAATGCGGAGATCGATCGGGTCCGCGCACAGGCGGTGTTGGACGCCGGAGATGCCCTGTTCCCGGGCGCCATGGAGCTGCCCAAGGCGGAGTTCTGGGCCGGACTGCGGCCGCTGACGCCGGACGGGGTGCCGGTGATCGGCCGCACCCGTTTCAGGAACCTGATCCTCAATACCGGCCATGGCACGCTGGGCTGGACACTGGCCTGCGCGTCGGGGCGCATCGGCGCCGACCTCGCCACCGACGCCGAGCCCGAGCACGACATTACCGGCCTCGGCCCCGACCGCTTCTGACGAAAGCCCCCCGGATCAGACCTTGGGGTCGCCCGCGACATAGGCGGCGACGATGTCGTCGGCGGTGGCGCACCACGCGCCTTCGTGGGCGGTGATGTGGGCCAGCGCCGCCTCCAGCGCGCCGATGCGGTGGGGCACGCCGATCACGAAGGGATGGATGGGGATGGGCAGGACGCGCGGCGTCTTTGCGCCTTCGCGATAGAGCGTATCGAAGGCGCGCACCACCATGTCGGTATAGTCATCGGGCTTGTAGCCGCGCCGGGTAAAGGCCCCCTTGTCGTGCAGGTCGCCGCCGAAGGGCAGCGCCACCATGCGCCCGCCGCCCGGGATCTTGGTGTCCAGCAGGAATGGCTGATCGTCGTTCAGCCAGTCGGCGGTGTACTGAATCCCCGCCGCCGCCAGGTGATCGAGGGTATCCCAGGTTTCCGCCATGGATGCGCCGAGCCAGCCGGTCGGCCGCGTGCCGGTCGTCCTTTCGATGGTGGCAAGGGTCTCATTGATCACCTGGCGCTCTTGGTCGGCCGGCACCGCATTCAGCGGGCGCGAATTGCTCTGGCAATGGCCGACGATGGCCCAGCCGAGTTCCCGCGCGCGGGCGACGATCTCCGGATGGTGCTCGCAGATCTCGGCATTGAGCGCCGCCGTTCCCGGCACGCCGAGCCGTTCCATCACCTCCATCACCCGGAACACGCCGACCCGGTTGCCGTAATCGGTGCGCGACCAGCCGGGGATATCGGGCACGTGGCCGGCGGTCTGGGGCACCGGCTCATCGAGCGGGAAAAACTCCAGATTGACCGCGACCCAGACCGCGACCCGGGCGCCCCCCGGCCAGGTCAGCTTCGGCCTGTGGGTGATCGGAACGTAGGGGAACGGACCGTAGGGGCCGGGTTTCATGACGCGTGCCTCCTTGATGACCGTGCGCTGGCGGATCGCCGCCATGGTAGGGGCCGGGAGCCGCCGCGGCAATCGGAACGGCCGGGAACCGCGTTGCTCCCTTTTGCCGCCGGTCCCGGTCGATTAGTATGGGCACGAGGCCCGCGCGGCGTCGCCGCCCGCCATCCGAACCCGCCGGAGCGATCCGCCATGACACCGCACAACACCCCCGTCCGCCTGTCCCACGGCACCCTCGAATGCCGCGACCTCGCCGCCTCGCGCCCGTTCTACGAGGAGTTCCTGGGCCTCGACGTGGTGCGTCACGGGCGGCGATCGATGCTGCTGCGCAAGGGCGGCTACTGGGCCATCGTCTGCGTCGAGGCGGGCGACAAGACCCGGCCCCAGGGATTGTGGAACCACTGGGGGCTGGACCTCGCGAGCCGGGAGGACGTCGATCGCGCCCATCAACGGGCCCACGCCCTGAAAGACGTCTACGGCATCGACAAGATCACCCAACCCGGCATGAGGCATGGCACCTACCAGTTCCATTTCCGTGACCGCGACGGCAACTGGTGGGAGTTCCAGCATGTCGACGAGGGCCGCTACGACCGCTTCTTCGCCGCGGGCGACATCGCGGACCCGAAGGCACCTACCGAATGAAGCTCGTCACCCTGGCGGGCGGCGCCGGCGGCGCCGCGCCCGACGCCGGGACGCCCGGGGCCCTGATCGACGGGGAGGTGGTGGATTTCGCGTGCGCCAAGGCCTTGTTTCCCGAAACTGCCGCCCTGCCGGGATCGCTGCGCGGCATTCTGACGGCGGGGGCCGCGGCGCTCACCCTCGCCCGCCGCGTGGTGGACCGGGTGGCGGCGGCACAAGGCGACGCGCGCGACGATCTCAGGTCTGTCGGCATCGTCAAGCCGCTGGGCGAAACAAAGCTGCTGGCGCCGATCCCCGATCCCGGCATCATCATCTCCGCCGGCCAGACCTATCGCGGTCACGTGCTGGAGATGGCGGCCAAGCGCGGCATCGAGAATCCCGAACTGCCGAAGACGCCGCGCGGCTTCCTCAAGAACCCCAACGCCCTGATCGGGCCCGAGGCGCCCATCCGCCTGCCCCGGGCCTATCCCGATCACGTCGATTTCGAGGGCGAGTTCGCGGTGGTCATCGGCCGGAGTTGCCACGACGTGACGCCCAACGAAGCGCGCGCCTGCATCGCCGGCTACACCCTCGTCAACGATGTCTCGGCCCGGGATTGGGCCTCGGGCAAGGGCACCCGCGACCAGACGCTGCTGGGCAAGCAGTTCCCGACCTTCTGCCCGTTGGGCCCGGCGGTGGTCACGGTGGATGAGATCGATGACCCCCATGCCCTCACCCTCACCACCACCCTCAATGGCGCGGTGATGCAGTCGGAGGGCAACGACGATCTGATCTTTTCGCTGTGGGAGATCGTCGCCCATTACGCGCGGTTCTACCTGCTGCGGCCGGGCGACATCATCACCTCGGGCACCCCCGGCGGCACCGGCCACGGGCGCGATCCCAAGGTGTACCTGAAGCCCGGCGACCGGGTGGAGATCACGGTCGGCGGCATCGGCACTTTGGGCAACCCGGTGGTGGGCCCCTGAGGCGCAGACAACGCCTTGTTTAAAAGGTCATTTAATTAAACAACTCTTTAATCACGTCGTTTCCTGACCACCCCATACGACCCCCGGGGCGCTAGACAGGAACATCGTTGGACGGCTCATGTGCGGGCAAGATCACCCTTGGACAGGCCCGGAATGAGGCCCAGGATGAGGCCAGTTCTTGGCCCTCCTGGTGAGCCTGTCGAACCGTAAGGGTGCGCCTCAAATGTCGAGCTTGTGGAACGACGGCGGAACGGCGCCATCGCCCTTTGCGTCATGCCCCGGCGTCGCGCGAAGCTACGCATTCCGATGACATGCGGGCCATCCAAGGGTGCTGACGGATGCCCCGGCCAAGCCGGGGCATGACGGGAATTCCGGGTTCCATTGGGAGGCGCGAAGGCACGTGGCGCTTGCCGATGGCAGCACGCGCGGCGCCTCTTGAGCTTCGGGAAAAACCTAGGCTACCGGCTCAGTTCCAGGGGCCGAGATAGGGCTCGCCGGTGTAACTGTCGGGCAACGCGTCGAGCGTCTCCGGCCAATTGCCCTGCTGGACCGCGCGGCGCTCGGCGGTCTTGCGCGGCTTGCCGTCCCAGCCGACCTGCTCCATGTGGAAGTAGAGCTGCACCGCCTGGCCGTCGGGATCGAAGACGTAGATATTGTGATCCATGCCAAGGCTCATTTCGGGCGGCAGTTCGCGCGCCGAAAAGCCCTGGGCGGTGAGGAAAGCGACGGCGTCGCGGAGCTGGCGGTAATTGGCGAGCTGCAGGCCGAAGCTCATGGTCGAGGTGTGGTCCGACAGGCCCAGTTTCGCCCGAAGCTCGGTCGGCGCCAGGGTCAGCGAATGATGCTCGGTGTTGTTGCGCAGGAAGACGACGCGTTCCCCTTCGCAGGTCGCTTCCTCCGTGATGATGAAACCGAGCCGGTGGGTGTAGAAATCGATCGATACCGCGATGTCCTTCACGAACAGGCCGAGCGGGCCGATCTTGACGGTCTTGAAGGGTCTCGGCATCAGGATGCCGTCGACATCCTTGTCGAAGGCGAGGTGCTCCTCGTTGGTGCGGTAGCCGCTCATCAGGTCGATGCCCTTTTCCAGCGCCTCGTTGACCTCCTGGTATTCGTTCATCTGCGGCAGCTCGGGCACCTCTGAGAATTCGCGGTAGAACATGTCCCAGGGCTTGGAATGGCCGGTCCAGCCGATCTGCTCGATCCCGTAATAGAGCTCGTTCACGTGGCCGTCGGGATCCTTGAGATAGGTGTGCCAGTTGGACCCGGGCATGTCGCGGCCGGCGCGCACCATGTCGCAGCCTTCCGATTCGAGCCATTTATGGCCCTCGACCACCTCGTGCAGGCTGCCCACCTGCCAGGTGATCTGGTTGATGGTATTGCCGGGCCAGAACCGCTTGCCGTCGGGATCGCCGGCCATGCGGAATCGGTGGTTGTAGAACACCAGCGCATGGTGGTCGGACGCGTAGCGGGTGAAGTATCCCTTGCAGTCGCCCATGCCGGCGAATTCCGGCGGGTTCGGGCCGCCCTTGAAGGGGTCGCGCACGTCGACGATCTTGAAACCGAGGGCATCGGTGTAGAACCGGATCATCGCCGCCTGGTCCTGGGTGTTCATGCCGAAATGGCCGAGGCGCCGGATCTTGAAGGGCTGATCCATCAAGACCCCGCCCACGTCGAACTTGCCGGTGCCGGCTCTTGCCATGATACCCTCCCGCGATTGAGAACGAGGGACCGGACCGGATGTCCCTGAATCCGGCTCGACGGTCCCCCGGTCGTGATCCTATTTCTGAATGATCTTGCCGCCGAGGTCCATGATCCGGTCGACCGTGATCACCACCGCGGCACCCTTCTTTTCGAGATCCTTCTCCCGCTCCTGAGGGATCGTGCGCTCATAGACCTCGTCGCGCAGGGCGCCCTCGGTCAGCACCTCCGCATTGCCGTAGAAACGCCAGACGGCGCCGTTGGGGAACTGATCGGTCTTGGTGGGGTTGCGGTAGTAGACCACGACCCGGCGGTTGGCGTTCAGGTTGGCCAACGCGGTGCGGCCCGCCCGCTCCCAATAGGCGAGCCGCTGGCCGTCGAACACCATCATCGAACCCTTGGGACTGATCTGAGGACTGCCGTCGGCGTCCGCCGTGCCCAGCAGGCATACGAACCGGTCCTCCCAGGCCTTGTCGATCACCTGCATGTCGCCCGTCATATCTATGGCCATGGTCCCTCCCGCCCCGCCGGGCCGTCCGGTTGGTTACTCGGCCGCCGTGCGCACACCCTGCGGACGGTACTTCTTGCGAAGCTCCTTCCACTTTTCGGCGCGCGCCTTCTGGGCCTTGTCCACCGCCTCCGGCACCTCGTTGAAGGGCGGGCGCAACGGCCCGGGATCGCAGTACCCGGCGTAACGGATGCCGATCTTCGACGCGGTTTCGCGCCAGGACAGGTTGGGCGTCCGGTCCACCGTCACCGGCGAGATCGCGAACATGATCTCCCTGGCCAGCGTCTCGTTGCCCGACACCACGGCCTCGTGCAGGGCCAGAAGCGGCTCCGGCCCGTGCCAGGCATCGATCGACCAGAAACCGGCCGCGCCGAGCTCGTAATAGGGATGGAACTGGAACTGGTTGCAGAACACCGAGATATGCCCCTTGATGATCTCCTGCAGCTTCATGAACTGCATGGTGTCGCGGTGGCTGTCCTTCATGGCGATCAGGTTCGGGCACTTGACCAGTTCCTGGAAGCACGGCACCGGCAGGGTCACGTTGTGAAGCGCCGGGTTGTGATAGATCATGATGCCGAGCTTGGGAAAGCGTTCGGAAATCTGCTTGTAGAAATTGACCGCGTTCTCGACCGAGGACGGGAAGTAGAACGGCACGCCCACCAGCACGCCATAGGCGCCGATTTCCTCGGCGAAGGCCATGCGCTTGACCGCCTCCCGCGAGTTCAACGCGGTGCAGCCGACGAAGATCGGCACCCGCTTGGCCGCGATCTCGACCGTCGCGCGGTTGATATCCCGCCATTCCTCGTCGAGAAGGGTATGGAATTCGCCGAAGCTGCCGCAGGTGGAGATCACCCCGGCGCCGTCGGCGATCATCTTGTTGACGCCGTCCTCCAGCCGCTCGACGGAGATGGAATTGGTGCAATCGATGGAATTTCCATCGTCATTGGTGAAGGCCGGCATCATCGCCATGATGCCGGAAAGATCTGAACAACTGACCATCGGGAGCCTCCTTCTTGCCCGGGGCCCGCGATGCCGCCGCGGCCCCATATCCTTTGCGGTCCTCTGCTTCGGCGCCCCCCGGGCGCCGTGCCGCCGCAATACGTAATTCGCAATGGCTTTGGGATTTTACACCTTTTCGCGCCCGCCGCCAGCGGGCCTATTCGTCCCCGCCCTTCATCACGATCTTGCCCCAGGCGGTCGCCGCCACGTCCCACACCACGCCATGATGGGAGGCCGCGCCCAGCAGGTTGCGGTACTGGCGTTCCAGGGCCGAGCCCGCGAACAGCGCCCGGCCGCCGGCCGCGTTGAACACTCGCGTGCCCGCCTTGAGAGCCATCTTGCAGGCATAGGCCACGTTGCGCCGCGAGGTGGCGAGGTCGAAGGCGCTGAGGTCCCCACCCTCCTCCAGCACCCGCATGGCGCCCCGGATGGTGTTGAGGTAGAGCGCCTCCGCCGCGTCGATCTCGGCCGCTGAACGGGCGGCGATGATCTGGGTGCTCTGCTTGTCGGCGATTGGGATGCCGCGGGACTTGCGCGGGCGGGTGTAGTCCACGTATTCCTGCCACACGCCCCGGGCCATGCCGACGGCAAGGGCCGCGAAGCCGGTCGAGGTGATGCCGCCGCGCGGGGTGCGGAACACGGGCGCCTTGTTGACCGCCTGGCCCGCGGTGATGCCGACCCGTGCCTTGGGCCCGTCGAGGAAACGGTGTTCCGGCACGAAGGCGTCCTCGACCACGAAGCTCTTGGAGCCGGTGCCGGCCAGGCCGATCACGTTCCAATCGTCGATCACCGTGACGTCCTTGCGCGGCACCAGGAAGAAATGCGGTCCGTCGAGGCTGCCGTCGGCCGCTTCGATGAAGCCGCCGCAGATATGCCAGACGCAGTGGTCGATGCCGCTGGAGAAGCCGTGCCGGCCGGAATAGCGCCAACCGCCGTCCACCGGCTTGGCCCGGCCGGTGGGATCGAAGGCGGCTGAGATGATCACGTCGTGGTCTTCGCCCCACACCTCGTCCTGGGTCTTGGGCGGGAAGCCCGCCACCATCTCCGCGTGATCGGCGCAGATGCGCTGGATCCAGGCTTGCGAGCCGCAGGCGGCGGCGAGGATCTGGGAGACCTCGCACAGGACATCCCAGCCCATCTCATAGCCGCCGTAGCGCCGCGGCATGGCGAGCCGGAACAGGCCGGCGCGGCGGTAGTCCTCTATCGTTTCCGCCGGCACCATGCCGGCCGCGTCGCAGGCCGCCGCGCGCTCCTTCAAGGCCGGGGCCAGGGCCCGGGCCCGGGCCAGGATTTCTTCGCGCGTCGGCAGCGCTTCCTCGGTCCTCAGCGTCGCCATCATTCGAACCCGAGATCGACGCGCTTGTGGGCGTCGGGCTCCAGGATGATCTTGCCGAAGCTGGCGCCCAGCACTTCCCAGTTCACCCCGTGATGGGAGGCCGCGCCGATCAGGTTGCGGTATTGGCGTTCCAGCGAATGCCCCTCGAACAGAGCCCGGCCGCCGGCCGCGTTGAACAGCCGGGTTCCGGCCTCCAAGGCCAGCTTGCAGGCATAACCCACGTTGCGCCGGGAATAGGCGAGCTCAAGCTCGGAGAATTTCTCGCCCGCTTCCAGCTTGCGCTGGGCATTGGTGATGGTGGTGAAATAAAGCAGATGGGCGGCCTCGATCTGGGCGCTGGCCTCGGCCGCCAGCACCTGAACGCTTTCCCGGGCGCCGACCGGATTGCCGCGGGACTTGCGCGGGCGGGTGTAATCGTACCAGTCGCCCAGCACGCCCTTGGCCATGCCCACGGTCAGGGCCGCGAAGCCGGTGGTGGTGATGCCGCCGCGCGGCGTGCGGTAGACCGGGGCGGTGTTGATGACGGTGCCGGGACCATTGCCGTCGCGCGCCTTGCGCACGTCCAATGTCCGGTGTTCGGGCACGAAGGCGTCCTTCACCTCGAAGCTCTTGGATCCGGTGCCGCGCAGCGCCATGGTGTGCCAGTCGTCGATGATCTCGACATCGCGGCGCGGCACCAGGAAGAAGAACGGCCCGTCGAGCTTGCCGTCGTCCAGTTCCTTGAAGCCGCCGCAGATGTGCCAATCGCAATGGTCGATGCCGCTGGAGAAGCCGTGGCGGCCTGAAAAAACGTAGCCTCCGTCGACCGGCCTGCCGCGACCGGTGGGATCGAAGGCGGCGGAGATCAGGGTGTCGTGATCCTTGCCCCAAACGTCGTCCTGGGCTTGCGGTTGGAAGGTCGCCAGGATCTGAGCGTGGCCGGTGCAGATGCGCTGGATCCAGGCCTGGGATCCGCAAGCGGCGGCGAGGATCTCGGTCACCTCGCACAGCACGTCCCAGCCCATTTCCTGGCCGCCGTAGCGCCTGGGCTGGATCATCCGGATCAGCCCGGTCTGGCGGTAATCATCGACGGTGGCGGCGGGGCAGCAGCGCGCCTCCTCCGCCTCCAGGGCCCGCTCGCGCAGCCGGGGGGCGATTTCCTGCGCCCGCGCGATGACGTCGGCGCGGGAAATTTCCGGTCCTGCGTTGCTGTGTGCTTCCTGAACCGTCATGGCCCGGCCCGCCCCGCGCGCCGCAATTCCCGCGCGTTGGCCCGCCGGGCCGCTGCCTTGATAATCCTCATGCCGATCCCTTGCCGGGACGCCCTCCGGTTATTGTTCTTGCTTATAGTTCGATGTTAGGCGCGCGGTCCCAAAAAGGAAACCTTTTCGCCGGGAACGGGCTACCCCTTCGGTGTCAGGCTCCAGGTCCTGTTGTCCAGCGTCAATTCGCCATCGGCGAAATTGATGGAAAGGCTGACGCAGCCCTCGTTGCGCTGCCAGGGCGTCACGGTCATCACCCGCTGGCCCGCCTTGGTATAGGGCTCGGCATTGGCGATGCGCTTGGCGGCGGCGGTGGAGGGCGCGCGGATGATCAGCATCCCGACGCCGACGCGTTCGCCCTTTTCGTTCATGAACGGCCCGGCCCCGAACAGGATGCCCTTGCGTTCCAGGCCCACCAGGTAGTCGTGGTGTTCCTTGCGGATGCGTTCCGGCGTCTTGCGCAG
>JAOTVC010000254.1 GCA_029863585.1 Alphaproteobacteria bacterium
CGGCCGCCATGCCGACCATCGATGCCGCGCCCATCGAGCCCGGTGAGGATGTACGCAGTTCCCCTCTTCTTCAGACCGCCGTCAAGCTGTACCTGGAGAACGGGTGTCTGTTGATCAAGAACGCTTTCGACGCGGATTACGTCCGCGGCCTGCGCGATACCTTCACCGAAAATTACGCGGCCTATCTCGACGATCGCATTTACGAGGATGCCAACAACGTCGGCGACAAGCGCATCATGGTGACGCTCAAACTGGAGGGCATGTTCGCCGACAAGGGCTTCTATTCGCCCCCCAAGCTGTTTCCCATACTCCAGTTCCTCCTGACCGCAAAGCTGATCGTCGCCGGCCTGGGCTGCGTGGTCGCCCAGCCGGGTTCCCAGGAACAGCCCTGTCACCGGGACTATATGAACATCTACGATCCGGGCTTCTACTATCCCGGGGTGGAGACCTTCATCGCCAATGGACCGCCCTATGCCATATCCGTCGGCCTGCCTTTGACGCCGATTACCAAGTTGACCGGCAATACCCGGTTTTGGCCTGGCAGCCACCTCGCCATGGTCAACAGGAACGACCCCGGATTGGGTCCCGGCGTTGATTTCGAGGCGGATCTCGGTTCGTGCTACCTGTGGGATTACCGGTTGCTGCATTGCGGGGTCGCCAACCGGTCGGACCAGATCCGGCTGCTCGTCTACGCCGTCTATTCCCGTCCGTGGTTTCGCGATGCGATCAATTATCCCAAGCAGCGTCCCATCGACATCACGGAGGACCGCTTGTTCGCCTTGCCCGATGGGGACGAGCGCCTGTTTTCCTGGGCCCTGGTCGGCCCGTCGGGCGGCTTGTGCCAATGTAACAGCGGCCTCCTGTACAAGCGCTGCCACGGCAAACCCGGGGCCGAGGCGTGAAGGGCGCGGTGCAGGCCGTAGTCACGCGAAAGGTTGATCGCCGGTGGGGGGGTGCTATCCTCTGCCCACAATAACTAGAACAACAATAAGCTCTCATTCTCTAACAGGGAGATTTCGCAATGAAATCCTTGAAAGCACTTGGAATTACCGGCTTGGTTGGCGCTGTCGGCCTGGCCGTGAGTGGAGGCGCGGCCCAGGCTGATGCGCTTTCGGACTTTTACAAAAAAGTCCGGATGCGGATCGTCGTCGGCTCCACCTCGGGCGGCGGCTACGACACCTATGCCCGGACTTTGGCGCGGCATATCGGGCGGAACATTCCCGGCAACCCAAGCGTCTTGGTCCAGAACAGGCCGGGGGCCGGCGGCGTTGTCGCGACCAACTACATCAGCAACGTTGCCCCGCAGGACGGGACGTACATCGGCGCGGTTCAGCGCACGGTGCCCATGGACCAGATCATGGGCTTCAAGGGGCCGCAGTTCGACCCCATCAAGATGCACTGGCTGGGCAGCATCACCAACGAGGCGGGCGTCATCGCCGTGACCAAGAAGGCCAAGGTGAACAAGCTGCAGGATGTCTTCGAGCATCCGGTGATCGCCGGCTCCACGGGACCGTCGGATTCGGAGATTTATCCGGCGCTCCTCAACAACGTGATGGGTGCCAAGTTCAAGCTGATCGCGGGCTATCCCGGATCGGCGGAAATTCACTTGGCGCTTCAGCGCGGCGAGCTGGAGGCCTACAGCCAGTCCTGGTCGTCGTTCAGGATCCAGGCCGGCCCGAAGATGAAGGAGAACTTCATCCCCCTGGTGCAGATGTCCCTCAAGCCGCTCGACGAAATGTCCAAGATGGGCGTGCCGATGATCTTGGATTTCGTCGACCGCAAGCATGTGCTGCCGGAATACTCGGTCGAGGATGCCAAGACCTGGTGGAAGCTCATGCTGACCGCCAAGGCCATGGGCCGTCCCTATGTGGTGGGCGCCAAGGTCCCGGCGGACCGCGTCAAGGCGCTGCGCAAGGCGTTCATGGATACCATGAAAGATCCGAAGTTCCTGGCCGATGCCGAGAAGCAGCGCCGGGACGTCAGCCCCATCAACGGTGAAGAAGTCCAGCAGATGATCGCCGACCTCGCCAAGGCGCCCAAGGCGACGATGGAGAAGGTCAAGGATCTCATCAAGTACAAGGGCGAGATCAAGAAGGTGACGATCACCTTGGCCAAGCATACCGGCAAGGTCACGGGAACGAAAAAGGGCGGACGCACCATCTCCATCAGCTACCAGGGCAAGGATGTCAGCGCCAAGGTGTCCGGTTCCCGCACCAAGGTGACGATCGGCGGTAAGAAGGCCAGCCGGAAGGCCATCAAGGTCGGCATGACCTGCACCTTTACCTATTCCGGTCCGGGAGCGGAGGCGAAGAACATCGACTGCAAGGGCTGATCGCCCTCCGCCGGATGTGTGACTTGTTGGAACGTCCCCGCCATCGCGGGGGCGTTTCCCCGTCGGTCCCGGTTCGCCGCCATCTTTTCGTCGCGGGGCCAGGGACTGGCCCTGGCTTTCGGGGCCCGGGGCAACACCAATCACCGGGAAAACTCCAATGACGCCATGGGAAATCGAGGCGGAAGAGTTCGTCAGCTGCAATTGCGCTTATGGCTGTCCCTGCCAGTTCAATGCGTTGCCGACCCACGGGTCCTGCCAGGCCGTGGCGGGGTTTCAGATCGGCCGGGGCCGGTTCGGGGAAACCGTTCTCGACGGATTGCGCGCGGCGGGCATCCTGTCTTGGCCCGGGGCGATACATGAAGGCAGGGGCAAGGCGCTGATCGTCATCGACCATCGGGCCGACGAGGCCCAAAGGGCGGCCCTGTTGGCGGTGCTGAGCGGCGAGGAAACCGAGCCTGGCGCGACCATGTGGAATGTCTTCGCTTCCACCATGGACGAAGTCTTCGACCCCCGGTTCACCGACATCGAGCTTGAGGTCGATGTCGATGCGCGGCGCGGACGCCTGCGGGTCGAAGGTTTGATCGACAGCAGCGGCGAGCCGATTCGGAACCCCGTCACCGGCGCAGAGCATCGCGCCCGGATCGATCTCCCGGCGGGGTTCGAGTACGGGCTGGCCGAAATGGGCAGTGCCACCTCTCGGACCATGGGGCCCATCGCCTTCTCTTTCGAGGATTCTTACGCGCAATTCGCTCGTATCCATCTCAATAACACCGGAGTGGTCCGCTAGGGGAGCACCGGACGCGCGGACGCGGACCGGCCGCCGCGGGCCATTGGAGGTGCCGTGATCTCCGATGAAGGTGCCATAGAACGCGCGCTGAAACGCGACCGCGCCGGGGTTGTCGCCAGCCTGGCGTTGGTGACGGTTCTGGCTTGGACCTATTTGATCGTCCTGGCCCTTGATATGGCCCGGGGGGAGATGGGCCTGATGGGCATGGATTTGCCCAAGGGGGGCGCGGCGCAAACCTTGGAGGCCATGGCCGGTGCCGTGATGGGCGGGCCCCGGCCTTGGTCCTTCACGACTTTCTTGCTGATGGGCCTGATGTGGTGGGTCATGATGCTCGGCATGATGGTGCCGAGCGCGGCGCCGATGATCCTGCTGTACGCGCGCCTGCAGCGCCGCAAGCTGGCCCACGAAGCGCCGGGGCGCCGCATCGCGCTGTTCGCGCTCGGCTATCTGCTTGCCTGGCTCGGTTTCAGCATCGCGGCGACCGTCCTGCAATGGGGCCTGGGTACGCTCGCCCTGATGTCGCCGATGATGGCAAGCACAAGTCCCGCGCTGGCCGTGGCGATCTTCCTTCTGGCTGGCGCCTATCAGTTGACGCCGCTCAAGCAAGCCTGTCTCGCCCATTGCCGCGCCCCGGTCGAATTCCTGTCCCGCCACTGGCGCCCCGGGGATGGCGGCGCGCTGGTCATGGGCCTGCATCACGGTGCTTATTGCGTCGGCTGCTGCTGGGTCCTGATGGCGCTGTTGTTCGCAACCGGGGTGATGAACCTGCTCTGGGTCGCGGTCATCGCCATATTCGTCCTGCTGGAAAAGGTCTTGCCGGCCGGCCGTTGGGTCAGCCGCGCGGGCGCCTTCGCCCTGTTCGCTCTAGCCGCGGTGTTTGCGGTTCAGTCGTCGATGATGCCGTAGGGCCCGTAGGCGACATAGGTCAGCGATCCGTAGCGCGCCTTGTGATCGAAAGCG
>JAOTVC010000075.1 GCA_029863585.1 Alphaproteobacteria bacterium
CCGCTGGCCATGGCGTTCCGGGAAAACGCCCTGGTCACGGCGCTGGCGGTCGCCTTCGCCCTGGTCATCTTCGTGATCGGGACCTTCGCCCTGGTCGACAGCCGCACCCTGTTCGCCGCCCATCAGGGGCCCGGCGCGTTCTACGCCGTGATCCCCCACGGCGTGATGGTCTGGCTGTTCGGCGCCGCCTTCCTCTATGCCGTGGCGGCGATCGTGGTGGGTTTCTTCCGGTTCCGGGCCATCACCGAGGACCGCACCGGCCTGTTCGGCGGCACCGCCCAGGCCGGCCACGACGCGGCCAGGCTGACCTATCTCGAAGGGGGCGGCATCGGCGAGACGCAAGCGGGCTGTCCCTATCCCGGCGAAGCGCCGGGCACGGCCAGGCGCACCTTCCACCACCTGACGGCGGGGGGATTCATGCTGTGTTTCGCGGCCACCTGCATAGCGACCTTCCACCACTACCTGCTCGGCTGGATCGCGCCCTACAGCTTCTACAGCCTGCCGGTGGTGTTCGGCACCCTGGGTGGCATCGGCCTGATCGTCGGCCCGGCGGGGTTGCTGGCACTCGATGCGCTAGCCCGCAGGGAGGGGCAGGGCGAGCCCGACGGGGGCCCCGGGGATCCGGCCCGCATGGCGCTCGATTCCGGGTTCTCCCTTCTCCTCATGCTGACCAGCCTGACCGGCTTCGCGCTGCTGTTCTGGCGCCATACCGGGGCCATGGGGATGTTGCTGGCGATCCATCTCGGCATCGTCATGGCGCTGTTCGTCACCCTGCCCTACGGCAAGTTCATCCACGGCATCTACCGCTTCGCCGCGCTCGCCCGCTATGCCAGGGAGCAAAAGGCGGCGGCCCGCGGCCAAGCCCAAGAAGGCTAGGCGCGGGCCGCGCCGTCCAGCCCCGGGGCCGGCCCGGTCAGGGCGCGAAGGGTTTGCGCTTCCCTCCCCATTCGCGTAGATTCCGCACCGCTGGCCGCCCGCCCGTGTGGGCGCGCCCGCGGCCGTTTTGGCAAGCACCCGTAGCTCAGTTGGATAGAGCGCTGCCCTCCGAAGGCAGAGGTCACAGGTTCGAATCCTGTCGGGTGCGCCATCTTTTCAAGGACTTAAGACGAATCTTCAAATGGCACTTGAATTGGCAAGTGCATTTCAAGTGCAGATGGGTTTCATGAATCCGGCGGATCCGCTCATCCGTGGCTCGTTAACTTGATGTGTCCTTTGGACCCTAAGCGGACCTAAGCATCCCCAGCCATAATCCCCTCTCGGCAACATCAAGAACAGAGATTCCGCCCAATTCCGGGGACGGACGATGAGCTTCTCCTCGCCGGATTGGCGTCGGCAAGGCCTTTGAACTACCCTTGTTTCGTTGAACGGATGAGAGGGTAAAGATGGCTATTGGTGAAGATCCGGTATCGAGATCGCTGATCACCCGTGTTGCGGACGTCCAGACGCTCCTGCGCGAACGACTCTGGCTGCAGGTTCTCGTCGGCATGGCTTTGGGAATCGGTCTGGGCCTTCTCCTTTCGCCCTCCTCGGGATGGGTTTCGGCTCAAACAAGTTCAGTCATAACGAGTTGGCTGGCGTTACCCGGGCAGGCTTTCTTGGCATCGATCAAGTTCGTGGTGGTTCCTTTGGTCTTGGCGTCAGTCATTCGTGGCATTGCAGCCGGCGAGAACCCGGAGATCGTCGGAGGTATTGGCGTCCGGACCTTGATCTTCTTTATTCTCACGACCATCTGCGCGGTCCTGATCGGGTTGCTTTGCGCATATCTGATTGTCCCAGGCAGCTTGATAGACCCGACCCAGATCGCCGCCGGCACGACACCGTCTTCACCCGCCCCGGCCGGAACGGCGGCCGGCACCGACATATCGCGCGGCCCGCCAAACTTGTCCGAGGTCCCACGTCAAATCGTGTCCCTGGTTCCGACCAACCTGCTGACATCGCTCGTTCAAGGCGAAATGCTGCATATTGTCATTGGATCGGCGATCCTCGGCATTGCCATGCTGGGTCTTCCGTCCGCTCAATCGAAGCCCGTCCTGGATGTTCTAGGCGGGCTGCAGGCTGTCTGCATGGTCATCGTCAAGTGGGTCCTGCGCTTCGCCCCGCTCGCCGTGTTTGGCCTTATGGCGGATGTTTCGTCGAGGGTCGGACTGAAAGCGATCGCCGGAATGGGGGCCTACGTCGCCACGGTCATCGCCGGACTGCTTATCCTGCTAGGGCTTTATCTTCTGATCGTCATGATATTGGCGCGTCGATCGCCCATAGTGTTTTTGGGCCAGATCCGAGAGGTGCTGCTTCTGGCTTTTTCCACGTCGAGCAGTGCCGCGGTCATGCCGTTAACCCTTCAGGTCGCAGAAGAAAAATTGAAGGTCCCCTCGTCGGTATCGCGCTTCGTGATTCCGCTCGGGACCACCATCAACATGGGTGGGACCGCGTTATATCAAGCGGTGGCGACGATCTTTCTGGCGCAGGTCTTCGGCATCGACATCGGCCCCATGGGAATCATGCTGATTGTCGTGATGGCAGTTGGAGCGGCAATCGGCTCTCCCGGCACACCGGGGGTCGGGATCGTGATTCTCGCAAGTATCTTGGAGACCGTTGGCGTCCCCAGTTCGGGCATCGTGCTCATCGTCGGTGTCGATCGAATCCTCGACATGTGCCGAACGGCCGTAAATGTTTGCGGCGACCTGGTCGCATCGACGGTCATAAGTGCAAATTACGAAGCCGTGGCGGAGCCAAGCCCGGTTTGACGGTGCCTCCCCTTGGCCAAATCGGACTCGCCCCCCGCGAGCCTGGGCGGCGGAATGCTGCCAGCAAATTTTGGTCTGGATTCTCGTTAACTCAGCGTCGGCTCTTGATGCGGTGGACGGCTGCCCCCCGCCGGCATCGATTGTGCCATGGTTGTAGTGTTGAACCGCCACGAGGAATGGGAGCCGCCCTAAGAGTAACGTTATCACGATCGGTCTCGATCTCGCGAAGAACGTGTTTCAGGTGGACGGCGTCGATGCACGTGGAGGGGGTGTTATCCGGAAGCAGCCGCGGCGGAGCCAGGTCCTGCCTTTCTTCGAGAAGCTTGATTGGTGGCTGGTCGGCATCGAAGCCTGCGCCGCGGCGCATCATTGGGCGCCGCAGCTGATGGGGTTGAGCCATGAGGCGAGGCCGATGCCGCCGCCCTACGTGAAGCGGGGCAAGAACGACGCGGCGGACGCGGGCGTGACTTATCTTCCGGGGGCCCGATCGGATCAGCCCGGCACCCCGGCCGCACCGGTGCCGGCGATGCGCCCGAACACCGCGCCCGACACCAGGCCGCAACCGCCCGGGTAATTGAAATAGAACAGCCCGCCCACGGCGCTGCCGCAGGCGAACAGGCCCGGGATCGGCCGGCCGGCGGTGTCGAGCACCTCCGCCCCGGGCGTTATACGCAAGCCCCCGAAGGTGAAGGTCACGCCGCAGGTGACGGCATAGGCCTCGAACGGCGGCGTGTCGATCGCATTGGCCCAGTTGGATTTGGGCGGGGCGAGGCCCTCGGTCGCCCGCCCGTCCTTGACGTTGGGATCGAACGGGTTGTCGGCCCTGACCGCGCGGTTGAATTCCGCCACGGTCGTGAGAAACCCGTCGCGGTCGACGCCGTAGAGCTCATCGGCGAGTTCCTCAAGGGTGTCCGCCCGGACCTTGGTGACGCGGCGGATGCGGTATTCGTCGCGCAGCAGGTCCAGTACCTTGCCGTCGAACACCTGCCAGGCGAACTGGCCGGGCTGGCGCAGGATCTCGGCGCCGTATTTGGCATAGGTGAAGGTCCGGATGTCGGCGCCTTCGTCGAGGAAGCGGGCGCCCGCGGCATTGACGACGATGCCGTAGGGATAGGAATCCTTCTTGAAATCGACGCCGACGGTGATATCGCCGAATTCCGGCGCGCTGAGGTCCCAGGCCACCGAATGACAGCCCGACCAATGGCCCGCCGCGCCGGCCCCCACCTCGAACGCCATGCGGAGCCCGTCGCCCATGTTGTGGCGGGTGCCCCGCACCTTGGCGAGGTCCCAGCCGGGGCCGAGATGCCGCGCCCGCCATGCGGCGTTGGATTCGAATCCGCCCGACGCGATGACGGCCGCGCGGGCGGGAAGCGTTTCCACGCCGCCGGGACCGCGCACGCACACGGCTTCGACCGCAACCCCGTCGCGCACCAGGCCGATGGCCCGGGTGCCGTAAGCGATCGGAATCCCGGCGCGCTCGACCGCCCGGTAGAGCGCCTCCACCATCCCCAGCCCGCCGCCCGAGACCACCACGGTGGAGCCGCCGCGGAACCGCATCTTGGCGCCCTCCCGATAGCCCTGGCTCCCATAGTTGGGGATGAAGCGCACGCCGTGGCCGCGCAGCCAGGATGCGGTGTCCAGGCTGGCCTCCACCAGCACGCCGGTCAGCGCCGGATCGCAGCGCCCCCGGGTCACCCGCTCCATGTCGTCATGGAAGCGTTCGACATATTCGCCGAATTCGGTATTGGCGATCTCGTCGGCGCTGAGGTCCGGGATCACCTTGAGCACATCGTCGAGGCCCCGGTAGCCGAAGCGGAAGGCGCCCGCGGCATAGGCCGTATTGCCGCCGCGTTCGTCCTCGTCCGCCGCCTCCAGAAGCCGCACCCGGGCGCCCGCCTCATGGGCGGCGAGGGCGGCACTGAGCCCGGCGACGCCGCCCCCCACCACGATCACATCGGCATGCACTTCGGCCATGTTCGCTTATCCATTGGCGATCATTTTCCATGACGGCGCGACGCGGTGCAACCACGGCCATATCTTCGACCCATCGCAATACACTCCATCTTTCCATCCAAGATAAAGTGTTGCGTCGATCAATTGAGACCACCACAGAATGGGGACAATAGAGAAATTTTTAAGTTCGAACGAGATGCCCAATGGAGTGTTTCGGACTCAGGACGCGGAGACTGCACCCCCTAGTTCCTTGGCAGGCTCATCGTCCGCTATGCTCCAGCCGGTCTTTTCTTTTTTGGCTTCAAACATCGCCGCATCGGCCTTTCGGAGGAGGATTTCCGCCTCTTCCCCATGTCTCGGATATTCGCTGAGCCCAATAGATAGTCCAACGAAGACCTGTTTATCCTCGAAATGGATTGGTGCCTCGACGATATCGAGAATGCGTTTCGCAACACCTTCAGCACTTAAACCCGGCTCATCCATGGGCAGAAGCAGTCCGAATTCGTCTCCGCCAAATCTCGCAACGGTATCACCTTCGCGGACCGAGGTCGCCAGTCTGCTGGCTACCGTCTTCAAGACGACGTCGCCCGCCTGGTGTCCCAGATTGTCGTTGATGGCCTTGAAGCCGTCCATGTCCAACATGCCGACGATAAACGGACGATTCTCTCTTTTGGCAGCTAAGATGAGTTGCTTCAGGCGGTCATCGAAGACACGGCGGTTTGGCAAACTGGTCAAATCATCAAAGAAAGCGAGCTCCCGAATTTGTTTCTCCGATTCTCTGGCTTTTCTTGCAATTTTCACCGAATGCAGTGCCTTTAAGAGGGCGATCTCCAGGCCCTCCGGACCAACCAAACTTTTGGGCAAATAGTCATCGGCGCCTTGCTTCATCGCCTCTACGGCAATCAAGACGTCGTCCTGTCCTGTCAACATGATCACAGCGAGATCTTTTTCTTCCTTCGAAATGAGGCTGGAGTGAAGAAGGTCAATGCCCAAACCATCCGGAAGAAAATAGTCGAGCAGGATGCAATTGACATGTTGGCGCCGCAGCACCTCCCGGGCCCTTTCGAGCGTTGCTGCCCTTTCAAGAAAAACATTTAATTTCGTATCCTTGAGAGCCCGTTCGATATTCAGGTAGTCCACATCATCATCTTCAACGGCAAGGATTCGAATCTGATCCACGTCGACATCGAAGAGCGATCTTTGCGGGTGATCTCTCATGGAAACACCACGACTTCATTGTAGGATTCCAGAAATTTTACGAACGAGTTGATGCCCGATTCATAATTGGATTTCACGACATACCCTGCAATATTTTGGGAGTAAGCGCGCTCCAGATCGATCGGGGCATCTGATGTGGTAAGAACGAAAACGATCGCATTCTTGATGCGAACATGCTCCGTATCCTTGCGAATTCGGTCCAGAAATTCGAGCCCCCCCATGCGCGGCATATTGATATCCAGTAAGATCACAAACGGCTTCTTAGAGGGTTCCACATAGTGATCAAATAGAACCTCCAATGCTTGAAGCCCGTCGCCGGCTTCGACCACGTTACAATTTATTCCATGGTCCCGTAGTGCGCGGCGAACCGCCATACGATCGATGTCGTCGTCATCGACGTGCAGGATGTCGAAACCAAGATCCGTCATGTTTCTGAATCTTTTTGCATTGTATTGGGCCAGAAAAAGCGAAACTGCACGCCGCGGCCTCCGGGCCGGTTTTCCGCGGAGATCTTTCCGCCCTGCCGTTCGATGATTTTGCGGATGATCGCGAGGCCCATGCCGCTGCCCTCTACCTCGTCACGAGGACGCAGGGTCTGGAACATTTGGAAGATACGCTCCCGGAATTCAGGCGGAACGCCGGGGCCGTCATCGGCCACGGTGATGACGTAGTAATCTCCCTCGCTCTTCACAGAAATTTCCAACCTCCCATTCGGTTGATCGTGATACTTGATCGCGTTGGAGAAAAGATTTCCAAAGATCTGTTCCAGTTCAGTGCGTCGGGTTTCAATGCAGATGTCTTCCATATCCAGCGTCAGCGTAAATTTCTTCTCGACATTCAGCCAGTCGAACTGGCACTGGATTAGCTCCCGGAGGTTTACAGTCTCGATGGGTGTCTCAACGCGTCCGGCCCGAGAGAAATCGAGCAGATCTTTCAGCAATGCTTCCATGCGACTGATACGCTGGCGAAGCAGCGTCATGTGGTCCCGCGATTCGCCAACCAAAAATTCGCCAAGATCGGTCTCGATCCAGCTCGCCAGGTGGTCGATCCCGCGCAGTGGCGCCTTGAGGTCATGGGATGCGATGTAGGCGAATTGCTCAAGTTCTCCGTTTGACCGCGCCAATTCCTGCGCGTGGCGTTTTATTGTTTCGGTCATTTGGTCTGCGAGTACCTGTGCGCGCCTGCGGGTGTTTGCAAATGACCAGGTGAACGCGAAAAGAAGGAGGCTTGCAATCAGCCCCGCTGCGAGGACAACGAGATTTTTTTCTGGGTCCAGATATCGCTCGAATTCGGGTTGGCTGGTCACACGCAAAGTCCATTGATGTTCCCCGACATTGGTGAGCTGCTTCTTTATGAATTTAGGACTGGTAGCAGCGCCCTTCGCCAGACTGTCGTACATCAAGTTATCTTTGACCTCGCTGTTGCCGTCGAATATTTTGAGTCGCACGTTAGGAAGGCCTGGGCCTAGGATGCCCTCCATCAGATCGCGCATCCTGAAGGGGCTATAAACGTAGCCGAGAATGCGGGAACTGCGACCCGCCTTAGTCTTGGGATTTTCTCCCTTGCCGTAGTAGGGCGCGTACATGAGAAAACCGGCCTGAACGTCGTCGCTGATTTCCTGCACAAGCGTTACCCTGCCTGAAATGGTTATTTTTCCGGTGTCCCGCGCTTTGTCCATCGCCGTTCGGCGGGTGATCTGCGAATACATGTCATATCCGAATGCCTGCCGATTGCGAATGTCAAACGGCTCCAGAAAGGTAATCGAGCTATATACTTTCCGGGGGCCGGGCGGCCGGACACGAAACGTTGGAAACCCTTCCGCGCGAATCCTTGCTTCATAAGCGGGCAAGCGGTGGGGAGGCACAAATTCCGCATATCCGAAGCCTTGGATTCCCGGGAAAAAGCGATTTAGTTCGAGTGTGCTGACATATGTCCGCCATTCATCGCGGGTTACGACCGACGACGATTTGAATAAAGCGACTCCGCCCTGGAGCGTTTGCGCATAGGTCGTCATGCGGCGCTTGATGGCCGCGAGAATCTCGGCGTTTCGGAATTCAAACTTGGTCTGCGCCACCTGCCAGCTATTAGATTTCACCGTATCGTAAGCCCACCATGTCAGGAACAGCGATGAAACAAGTGCTATCCAGGGCAACAAAACTATGGCGTGATTTACGAACGCACTTAGGCCTTTCGGCGAAGGACCTCCGCCCGATTCAACCGGGGCGGCGCGTTCCGCCGTTGGTACAATATTTTGAGCAAGTGTCATGCTTGCTGAGGTAAATTCTATATATTAAGATATACTGAATTTTTAGAAAACTGCATGCGGCCTCGGCGCCGCTTCGTGGCTTTGTTTGGGAATTATGGTACCTTGGCGTATTTATCTTGGGGTACCAAGCGCAGGCCTCCGCCCAACCCTGAACTGCCACGGACCCAGTCGCAATTGGGTCGGCTTTCGTTCCACTCAATGTCCTGTGTGGATGGCTCCCGCGTTGCAAGGATTTTTGTGATGGTGACGGGTCTTGGTCGGGTTCAGTCTTGTGTCCGGCCTGTTTGCGCGGTGCTTTAACCGCTGGCCCTCATGGTTTCCGCGTGGACTTGAAAAACGTTCTTGGCCAGGTCAAGGCCGACGGTGCTAACCTTCATGGCGTATGGCTGCTTTTGCTCGTGGTCCTCGATGGAAACCACACTTTGGCACTCAGATGCCGGGAACGGGAGCCATCCACCCCATCTGCTTCGGGTCATAAGCGGTCATCAGGTTAACGGGCTGTAAAGTTGGCTCGGTGGGGACAAAATAAGCCCCTTTCTGCCGCGCATTCGGCCGCCCTAAAGCCCGTAGAGCGCCCGGGCGTTGTCGTCAAGGATGCGATCGGCCACGTGGCTCGGCACCTTGCCGGTATCGCGCAGGAGCCTGAGTGCCTCGATCTCCGTCGCCGTGTCGTGATGGCCGTAATCGGTGCCGATCACCAGCTGGCCTTCGCCGGCCGCCGGCAGGACGTAATCGAGATCGTCGGTGACGTAGCAGGTCACGTAAAAATTGTTGTCGGCCAGGATGGTCTCCGACATGCGTTCGCCCCGGCGCTTGAGCCGGAGCTCGAGGTCGTTGAGGGCGTAGGGAATCCACTGGGAGCTGACCTCGATAAAGGCCCAGCGCAGCCTGGGGAACCTGGCCGGCACCTTGGCCATCAGGAGCTGATGAAAGGCGGAGACGATGGTGAGCTTGCCGCGCCCCAGGCCGCCCTCGGGATAGATGCCGAGATGGGAAAACGAACCGACGCCGGAATGGAAGCACATCGGCATGTCGAGCTCCTGGCCAAGCTCATACATCGGAAAGAAATAGGGATTGTCGAGTTGCTTGTCGAATTCGATGCCGCGCAGGAAGACGCCGACGCCGCCGTGGTCGCGCGCGAAGCGCATCTCCTCCTCGACCTTTTCCATGGATCGGAGCGGCGGCATGGCGACCCAGCGGAAGCGGTCGGGCGCCGCTTCCCAGATCGAGGCGAGCCAGCGGTTATAGCCCTTGCAAATGGCATATTCGACCGAGGGATCGTCGGTCATGGGCCGCAGGAAAACGGTCGGGTACAGGACCTGGATGTCGATCTCGAGCTCGTCCATGTGCTGGAGGCGGGCGGCGATGCTGGCCATTTCCCGCGACTCCTTCGACGTATTGTGGCCGATGTTCTGTTCCTTGGGATGAACCCGCCCGTCGATCACCCAGTACTCGCGCTGGGCCGCCTTGCCTTCGTTATCAAGCGGCAAGCCGCCGTCGCCCTTGGGCGTGATGACCCAGGGACGGAAGCGGCTGTAATCCGGATCGATGAAGGAGAAGGTCTCTTCGCTCTCCACCACATGTGCGTCGGAATCGATGGCGGCCATCGTTTCGAACTCCCTTGTTGCGTGCCGGTCCGCGCCTCAGAGGCCGTAGAGGGCCCGGGCGTTGGCGTCGAGGATCCTTTCGGCGGCATCGGCCGGCAGCCGGCCGTCGTCCCGCATCATGCGAAGGGCCTCGATCTCCGTGGACGTGTCGTGATGCCCGTAATCGGTGCCGACGACGAGCTGCCCCGGCCCCGCCAGGGGCAGGATGCGCGGCAGGTCGTCGGTCACCTGGCAGGCGATGAAGAAATTGTTGTCCGCCAATAGGGTTTCGGGGACGCGCTTGCCCCGGCGCCGGTAGCGCAGCTCCATGTCGTTGATCACATAGGGCAGCCACTCCGCGCTGACCTCGATGAAGCCCCAGCGCAGCTTGGGGAACCTCGCCGGCACGCCGGAAAACAGCAGCTGGGAAAACGCCGCCACCACCGGCAGCTTGCCGCGCGCCAGCCCGCCGCCCTTGTAGATCTCGTGATGGGTCAGGCTGCCGTTTCCCGAATGGAAGCACATGGCGAGGTCGAGTTCCTCGCCGAGCTCGTACAGCGGGTAGAAATAGGGATTGTCGAGCTGCTTCTCGCATTCGATGCCGCGCAGGAAGACGCCGACGGCGCCGTTGTCCTTGGCGAAGCGCAGTTCTTCCTCGGTCTTCCTCATGGAGAGCAGCGGCGGCATCACAACCCATTTGAGGCGGTCGGGCGCCGCCTTCCAGATCGAGGCCAGCCAGCGGTTATAGGCCTTGCAGATGGCGTATTCGACGGTCGGATCATCGGTCCAGGCGCGCAGGAACAGGGTGGGATAGAGCACCTGGACGTCGATCTCGAGCTCGTCCATGTGCTGGAGGCGGGCGGCGACGCTCGCCATCTCCCGCGATTCCTTGCTGGTGTTGTGCCCGATATTGCCTTCCTTGGGATGAACCCGGCCGTCGACCACCCAGAATTCCCGCTGGGGCTGCTTGCCCTCGTTATCCATGACCAGGACGTCGCCGCTCTGCTGCACCATGACCCGGGGCTTGTAGTCGTGAAATTCGGGATCGAGGAAATCGAAGGTCCCTTCGCATTCAACCACATGGGCATCGGCGTCTATCGCACTCATCCTGGGTTCCCTTACCTGGCGCCGTTGCGGCGGTTTGTTCTTCGTCTTTTTTCCTCGCGCCGCTATTCCGCGGCGGGAGCCATGATCTCCGGCGGATCGCCGCAAAGCGCGCTGTAGGCCTTCGGCCGGGCATCGCAAGCGATGGCGAAGCGGCGAAGAAGCCGGCGCTCGGCGGGATCGAAATCGCTCCGCCCATGCTGGACGCAGCGGTTGTCCCAGACCACCAGACCGCCCTTGCGCCATTTGTGCGCGTGAATGTTTTTCGGGTCCTCGATGATCGCGTAGATCTCTTCCAGAAGCGCATCCGCTTCATCTTGGGCCATGCCGACGATCCGGCGCGTCATGTGCCGGTTGACGAACAGCACCGGCTGGCCGGTTTCGGGATGGGCGATCACCATGGGGTGGGCGGCGCGGCGCGCGGTCAACATGCGCTCCGCCTCGCTCTGATTGGGATCGAGGGGCAGCGACGGCAGGTGGTAATTGACCGCCCACTTGTCCTTGATGCGCTCCTTGAGCGGCCCGCCGAGCGCGTTGTAAACATCGACCATGCTGATGAACAACGTGTCACCGCCAACCTTGGGTGTCTCGATGCCGTAGAGCAGGCTGGCCTTGGCCGGCACCTCGTCGAACGCCGAATCGGAATGGAAGGGCAGCGCGCCCTTGGGGCTGGCGCCGATATATTCGCCGTTCTCCTTGATGTTGGACACCAGCATGACATAGGGGTTGTCGGCACAGCCCGCCCCGCCCTGGTCCGTCGCCTTGCGCGCCCGGGTCTTGAGCCTGCCGAAGCGCGCCGCAAATGTCTGCTGGGCATCGGTATCGATATCCTGACCGGGAAACACAAGGACCGGATGCGCGGCCCAGGCGGCGGTGATCTCCGCAAATGTGGCGTCGTCGACGCCGCGGGCGAGGTCGAGTCCGGTGACTTCCGCGACAAAGGTTTTGGCAAGGGGTTTGATCGTCGTCATCGTTTCCTCCCAACGGACCGCGTTCAAAGCAATCTCTTTCGACTTAGACTACCAAGGATCGTGAGCAGGGTGAAGCGGCGGGGTACGCCCCCCGAGGGCCGAGTTACTTGCGATCCAATCGCAGGCAAGGGACAATCGGCATAGTCAGTCAGCAACGGGTCTTCGACCCCACGCAACGGAGACCCCGACAGGAGGCAAACATATGAAAACCACTATCAGCCAGGCCGCCCTGCTGGCATCGGCCGCCATGGCCTTCGCATCGGCGGACGGTTTAGCCGCGGATTTCTACGCGGGAAAGACCGTGGAGCTTACCATCGGGGCCAATCCCGGCGGCGGTTACGACACCTATGCCCGGATCACGGCCCGCCACGTCGTCGCCAACATTCCCGGCAACCCCACCATCGTGCCGCGCAACCGGCCCGGGCGGGCAGCCGCAAGGCGCTGAACTGGATGATCAAGAAGGCGAACAAGGATGGCACCGTGTTCGGAGCCTTCTATCCCGGCACCTTGGTGGATCCCTTGCTGCGGCCGAAGCGGTCGAAATACGACGTGACCGCGTTCAATTTTCTGGGATCGGTCAACAAGACCGCACGAGTCTGTTTCGCGCGCAAAGATGCCAAGGCCAAATCCTTCGCCGACGTCTTCAAGACCGAGATGATCCTCGGCGCGACACAGCGCGGCGGGTCCAGCCGCGACTTTGCGGTCATGTTCAACAAATTGCTCGGCACCAAGTTCAAGATCATCTCCGGCTACAAGGGGTCGAAGGGGATCATCCTCGCCATCGAACGCGGAGAAGTGGAAGGATTCTGCGGCAATTCCTGGTCGAGCCTGAGCGCCGCCCGCCCCGAATGGGCCAAGGGCAAGTTTGTGAACAATTTCCTCATGATCACCATGAAGCCCCATGCGGCGATGGCTGCGCAAGGGGCGGAACCGATCTGGAAATATGTCAAGACCGAGAAGCAGCGCAAGATCATCGAATTCCACGTCAAGCAGCAGGAATTCGGACGCCCCTATATCGCACCGCCTGGCGTGCCCGCCGACCGGGTCGAAATCCTCCGCGATGCCTTGTGGAAGACTTGGCACAGCGACGCGTTCAGCAAAGATGCCGTTGGGGCGAGACTCAATGTCGCCCCGATCAGCGGCGCCGAGATGAAGAAACTCGTCCTTGAGCTCTATGCCTTGCCCAAGGACCTGATGAAAGAGGTCATCGCGACGACCAAAAAGCCGAAGAAGAAGAAAAAATAGGCCGGCGCGCCGACTGTCGGTGATCACACAAAACCCCGGGCACCGCGTCCCGGGGTTTTCTTTGCCCGATCAGGGGCCGTGCGGCGACCCGACGGCGCGGCTATTCTCCTTCGACGCCCTTGGTGGTGGCGAGGTCGTCCGGGATCCGCCATTGGGTCAGCGGCCGGCCTTCGCGCAGGGCGCCCAGCTCCCGGTTCCACAGGCGGCGGAGCATCGCCACCTGGCGATCGGAAGCCGCCATCAGGTCTTCGCCGCGCGCGCGTTGCAGCCCCTGGCCCATGCAGGACACGCCGTCCTGGATGGTGACGATGTCGGGATGATCGGCGGGCACGTCGTCGGCATGGATTTCACCGCTGAGGATCCGCCGGATGGTCTCGACCGCCGGCTCCAGGCTCTTGCGCCGTTCGCGCTTGGCGGCGATGGCGCGCTTGTAGGCTTCCGCCTCCGCCCCGGTCTTGTAAACGAAATCGGCCATGAAGCTGGTGTGGGTCGCGTCGTCGACGGGCACGCGCCAGACCACGTGATTGGCCCAGCCCTTGTCGTGCTCGTAATTGGACGACAGGCTCCAGTTGGGCATCAACAGGTGACCCTTGCGCACGGCGTTGCCGCGCCGGGCCATGCGCAGCATGCCGTAGGGCATTTCCTCGCAATGGATCTCCGGCACTTCATCGTTCATGCCGATATCGTCGAACTTGGTACGCCGGTGGGTAAAGTTGAAATGGGTTTCGTCGACGCTGTTCTCCAACTGCGTGAAGAACGGCCAGGGCCGGTAGCTTTCGCGGTTCTCGACGAATCCCTCGTCCTCGAACACGCTGAGGGTCGGGAACTGGGGCGCCTCCCCCTCGCCCAGATAGGCGAACACCAGGCCCTGGTACTCCCTGGTGGGGTAGGCCGGGATCGTCACCTTCTCGGCGAAGCCGGGGTTTTCGGCGGGCTGACGCACGCACTGGCCGCAGGAATCGAAGGTCCAGCCGTGGTAGAAGCATTCGATGTCTTCCCCCACCACCCGGCCGGCGGACAGCACCACGCCGCGATGGGGACAGCGCGGGCCCACCAGATGGGGCGCGCCGCTCGCGCCGCGATAGAGTGTGAAATCGTCCGCGAAAACCCGGATCGGCATGGGTCGTCCCGGACGCAGGTTTTCCGACAGACAGACCGGCTGCCAGAACATCCTGAGATAGCGGCCGGCGAGCGACCCCGGGCCCACCGACATAAAATCCTCGTAACGCTCGTCCATGGACGCCTCCCAACAGGGCCCCTGGGGCCCGGTGCCGCGGTTCGGCGCGGCGTTCCGTTTGTTCCGGGTTTTATCCTGTCTATTCCTCGCCCGGCGATGTTGTCAAGGAAGCGAAGAAATCTCTCCGCCGCGCGGAATAAACCGGCCGCCTCCAGGTCCATCTAAGTAAGACCGCGAACAACACGGAATGCTAAGGACCCCTCCCCACGTTCCGCTGCGGCGCCCCCACCCCCAACGGACTTAAGTAAGTAAAGGAGAACACTTATGCCGAAATTCGTTCTGATGGCGATCGCTTCCGGAATCACCAGCATGGCCCTGCTGGGCGCCGCCCATGCGGCCAGAAACCCCGTGCAGACGGGCATGGACGTCGCCCAGGCGCAGGTTCCCCAGAAATGCGCCGCGATCAAGGATCCGGCGCAGCGCAAGAAGTGCCTCGAAGACCAGAAAGGGCGGTAAGGTTGTCTCCCAACCAGCCGCCTCGGTCCGGGATCCAGCCTTCCTAGGACCGATGGGGAGTTCCTTCGAGAGACCCCTGCCTCCCTGACCAAATCTCGAATCGAACTCGCCGCTCGACGCCGGGCCCCAGTGGCCCGGCGTCTTTTTTTGCGCTCCGGGCGCCTGGGCCGATCAAGCCGGGGCCCGGCACGAGAAGTCGGCGCTGAGGGGTGCGGCGGGGCGGGGTGGGGCGGGGCGGGGCGCGGCGAGGTGCGGCGCGGCGCGGGGGCTTGCCGCGCCACGGGAAATCTGGGATAGCGGTGGGACTTCCTAAGGCCCGGAAACGAACCGGCGCGGGGCCGGCCGGACCGGCGGCTGCCGGACCGGCCGCCGCGTCACCGGGTCTCCTTTTAGGGCTCTCCCTGGCCCTGGGATGCCGCTGGGCGGATCAGGGTCTTTTCGTTGAGTTCCGGTGTCTTTCCATCGGTGGCGCGGACCCGGCCATCGCCGGGCGCCGGCGCGGGCACCGGGCTCGCCGTGCCGGGCGTGGCGGGCTCGCTCAGCCGCGCATTGATGGTGGCACCGATGGCCAGCATGGTGTCGCGGTCGATTTCGCCGATCATGCTGTAGGCGCGTCCTTTGTTGTTCCACAGCAGGAACCAGACGGGTCCGCGCCTGGACAGGCTGATCTTGCGCGTGCCGGCATCGTCGATCGGCGCGACGTAGAGCGTCACCTGGGAGCCGTCCTTGGATTCGTAGATCAGGCGGGCGGCGGTGGCTCCGTCGACCTTGACGATTTCCCGGGAACCGGTCAGCTGGAAGCCATGGGCGCGCAGGTCCGGCGCCGGGAAGCCCGCCGCGCGGGCACCGGCAACGCTTGCGGGCGACGGGACCGCCACCTTGGCCGGCTGCACGTTTTCCGCCCGGCGCGCAACCGAAGTGGGCAGGGGACGCGCGCCGCCGGTCGCCGCCGCCACCAGGGGCGCCGAGCCGCCGAGAGGCGCGCCGAGGTAATACTGGGCGCCCGCCCAACCCCCCGCCACCGCGAGGATCACGATTGCGGCGGCCGCCGCGACCCGGCCGCAGGCATTGAAAATGGAGCGCCGCGACAGCTTTCTCATGATGTGCTGCTCGAGAATCTGCGCCCCCTCGGGCAACGGTTCCGAAAGGTAGCGGTCATAGAGGTCATGCAGGCCGCGGTTCTGGTTGCGGTAGTCATTGACCCGCCGGGCCACCTCGGGGTGGATCGAAAGGAACTCCTCCACTTCCAGCCGCTGGGGCGGCGTGAGCATGTCGTCGACATAGGCGTTGATCAGCCGGTCCCAATGATCGACGTTGCGGTTGGGCGGCGGGATATCGGCGGTCCGTTTCCTACCCCACATTGGCCGTCCTTCTCTCTTCGTGCCAGGTCTCGACCGCGCGGCGCCTCGGCGCGGCCCCGGGTCCGCGGTCCGCGGCCAGGCCGCCGGCCAGCAGGATGCGCAGCGCGTTCCGGCCCCGGCTGAGCCGGGACATCACGGTGCCCAGCGGCACGCCGAGGACATCGGAAGCGCCGCGGTAGCTCATGCCCTCTAGACCGATCAGGAGGACGACCTGACGTTGTTCGTCAGGCAGCTTGTCCAGGGCGTCGAGCAGGTCCTTGCAATCCATGTAGGAGTATTGCGGCGGCGGATAGACCAGCCTGATGCCTTCCTTTTCGAAGGGAATCTGGATCCCCTTCTTCTTGCGCCGGGTCAGCTCGTCGTTATGGATGTTGTGAAGAATCGTGAAAAGATAGGCTCTGAAATTTTCGATGTCTTTGCCGTCCTTGATATAGGTCAGTGCCCTTTTCAGGCATTCCTGTACCAGATCGTCAGCGTCGTTGGGATCGCGTGTCAACGCCATCGCGTACCGCCGGAGGCTCTTGATATTGGCGCGCAATCCTGCGGCAACGGGGTGATTCATGCTTCTCTCCTGTCTCCCATGGCAGCATTTCTGCCTCTTCTCGGCGGGCGGGGGAGCGAAGGACCGATGAACTCCGGCTCGCTCCCGACGCCGCGCTGTCGCACTGCCATGGGGAGAATGCTAGGAACCCGGCGGTGAGGAGTCCTGTGTCCATCCTGTGACTTCCGCAGCAAAACTGTGGCGCGGCACGCCGGGCTCCGGAACCGACGTAAAAAGCCCCCGGTTCCGCAAGAGTGGAGGGGCGCGGAACCGGGGGCGCAGCGGCCTTCGCCGCGGGCCTGGACTGACCGTGAGCGTCAGTTGGTGTTTATTGGCGTGGGTGTTTCCGCGAGGGCTGCGGCGTCATCGGGCGGGGCGACCTCGACCGCCGTTTCAGCACCGGCGCCGGCGGCGGATACCGGGGTCGCGGTCAACGCCATCACCCCTGCCGCCCCGAGCCTTCCGCCGAACCGCAATATCCGCATGGCATCCCATCCTTTCGACTTGCATGTCCCTGTCGGCCGCGGGTCAAGCGGGGGAACCGCCCCCGGAAGAGGCCCGGGCCTGAATTTTTCGGCATGATCGAGGGAATTTATTGCGAGGGCGAGAGTCAAACCTGTGACATTGGAGAGATCGCTCAAATGCCGTGTTTT
>JAOTVC010000076.1 GCA_029863585.1 Alphaproteobacteria bacterium
CACCGTTTTCATCATCGCGATTCTCGTCGCCGCCGTGGTGACCGCATCGCAGTGGCAGTTGCGCGCATCGATCATCATCCTGGTCCTGGGCAGCCTCGGCGCCGTGTTCGCCACCGCCCAGCTTGTCCTGGACGTGACCGGCCGGACGCGAACCGGCGCCGCGGTGTCGGCGCGCCCCACCATGGAGCTGCCCGCCTTCGAAGACACCGACCCACGATCCACCCTATGGGGCACGGTCGAGATCTGGGGCTGGCTTCTGGGCCTGCTGGCCCTGACGTTCGTCACCGGGCTGGACCTGGCGCTGCCCCTGTTCGTGCTGATCTACGCCCGGTTTTACGGCGCCAACTGGTGGCTCGCCGGCGGCCTGGCGGTTGCGCTGGGAGCCTTCATCTTCGGCGTCTACGATCAGATCATGCACGTCTATTGGCCGGAGTCGATCCTGGGGGATCTGTTCCTCGACGAATGGCGAGGAAACGACTAGGTGCCGCGGCAGTTCGATTGGCGGTCCCGGCTTTGCGATGTAGACTTGGGCACCAACGCCTAAGAAAAAGAGGGAGGATCGATTGGCGGAAATCATAGGCTGCATGGCCATGTCCCATGCGCCCCAGCTGCTGGCGCCGCCCGACAGATGGAGCGAGCTGCCGGCCCGCATCAAGGGCCCGTTCCACCCCAAGCCCGGCATCGAATCCGAATTGACGCCCGACGCCATGGGGGCCAACGCCGCGCGCTGCAATTCCGCGATCGAGGCGCTGCGCCAGCGCCTCGCCCTTTGGGCGCCGGACACCGTGGTGATCCTCGGCGACGACCAGGAGGAAAACATCCTGTTCGACAACATGCCGCCCTTCACCATCTTCATCGAGGACGAGGTCGATGCCACGGTGAAGTTCCGCTATTTCGGGGAAAAGGAAACCGACCAGATGACCCGCTACCGGGTCAACAGCGCGCTCGCCAACGAACTGCTGACGGGGCTGATGGGGGTCGGCTTCGACCCCTCCTGGTCCCGGGAGACCCGCTACCACGCCGGCCTCGGCCATGCCTTCGGGCGGGTGCTGAAGTTCCTCATGCCCGATGCCGGCCCCGCCATCGTGCCGGTGATGGTCAACACCTATTACCCGCCCGCCCCCAGCGCCAGGCGCTGCTACGATTTCGGCCAGGCCCTGGGCCGGCTGATCGCCTCCAGCCCCAATGCCGGACGCGTGGTGGTGATCGGTTCCGGCGGCTTGAGCCACACCAAGATCGACGAACAGCTGGACCAGGATTTCATCGCCGCCTTGAAATCACTGGACGTGGATTACCTGTGCGGAATGCCCGATGACGTGTTGACCACGGGAACATCGGAAATCCGCTGTTGGATCGCCGTCGCCGGCGCCGCCGGTTCGGGCGGCACCATGGTCGACTACGTGCCGTGCTACCGCAACGCCGACGGGGTCGGCTGCGCCATGGGTTTTGCCTATTGGGAGCGCAAGGCTGCCTGAGTCCCATCAACCGAAGAAGAACACCAAGGGGGAGTTCCTTTCATGATCATCGACATCCACGCCCATTTCACCGCACCGGACAAGCTATTCGCCTATAAGTCCAATATCCTGGCGAGCCGGGCGCGCAACCGCGGCACCGTCAAGCTGAGCGACGACGAAGTCCTCGCCGCGCTCAACAAGCCCGTCCATGGCGGCAATTCGCACCTCGAACAACTCGACGAGGTGGGCACCGACGTCCAGATCATCTCTCCCCGGCCCTATCAGCTGATGCACTCGGAGAAGCCGGAATCGATCGTTCACAACTTCACCATGTCGTGCAACAACCTGACCGCGGCCCAGTGCCGGCTGTTCCCGGACAAGTTCGTCGGCATGGCGTCCCTGCCCCAGAACTGGGGGGTCGAGCCCGCGAATTGCCTGGAGGAAATGGAGCGCTGCAAGGAACTCGGCTTCAAGGGCTACCTGCTCGACCCCGATCCCAGCGAGGGGCTCGACCCGCCCCCGGGCCTCGGCGACGAATACTGGTATCCGATCTACGAGAGGCTGGTGGAATACGACGCCCCGGCCCTGGTTCATGCCGCCGGCTGCCGGTCCCACCGTCATGATTACACGCTCAACTTCATCATCGAAGAGAGTGTCGCCATCATCAATCTGCTGCAGTCCAAGGTGTTCGACGACTTCCCCAGCCTCAAGCTGATCATCTGCCACGGCGGCGGCGCCATCCCCTATCAGATCGGCCGCTTCCGCGCCGGGCGCATCAAGCGGGGCAGCTCCGTCTCGTTCGAGGAAAGCTTCCGCAAGCTCTATTTCGATACCGCGCTCTACACCCAGGACGCCCAGGAGATGCTGTTCCGCTGGGCGACGCCCGACCGCTGCATGTTCGGCACCGAACGCCCCGGCGCCGGCACCGCCAAGGACCCCGCCACCGGCACCTGGATGGACGACACCCGGCCGATGATCGAGGGCATCGCCTCGCTCAGCGACGAAGACAAGAAGAAGATCTTCGAGGACAACGCCCGCAAGGTGTTCAACCTGGACCTCTAAACGGACGGTCGCGGCAGAGGAGGCCAATCGCAGTGGCAAGCAACGGGGAACAAGCGGGACGCGAGCTGGTCGCGAAATCCTGCCGGGTGATCGGCGGCCTGGAACTGACCAAGGCCGCCACCGGCCATGTCAGCCAGCGGTCCGAGGACGGCCAGCATGTCCTGATCCGGGCCCGCGGCGCCGACGAGGTGGGGGTGCGCTACACCACCGCCGACGAGGTCATCAAGGTCGACATGAACGGCAAGAAGGTGGATGGGCCCGACGGGCTCGCCGTGCCCCAGGAAGTGTTCATTCACACCTGGCTTTATAAGACCCGGCCCGAGGTGAAAAGCGTCATCCACATCCACCCGCCGACCGTGGTGCTGTTCACCATCTGCGAAAAGGAGCTGATGCCGCTTTATGGGGCCTACGATCCTTCCAGCCTACATCTCTGGATCGAGGGGATTCCCACCTATGGCCGGTCCGTCACCATCAGCAACGATGAGCTCGGCAAGGAGTTTTCGGACGCCATGGGCAACAAGCCGGTCTGCCTGATGCGCGGCCACGGCATCACCACCGCCGGCGCCAGCGTCGAGGAGGCGACGGTCACCGCCATCAAGCTCAACGAGCTGGCGGAGATGAACTACCGCGCCCATCTGCTGGGCGATCCCAAGCCGATCCCCGATCAGGACCTGGCCGAATACCGGGCGCGGCACGAAAAGCGCGGCGGCTTTTCCGGCTCGCCCCACGGCCCATCGAGCTGGCGCTATTACGAACGCTTGTCGGGGGCCTGAGGACCATGGCCGGCCAAGCCAAAACCAAGCGCCGTTCCGACCGCGGCAAAGCCAAGAAGGCAACCGCGCCGCTGCGCGTCGGCATCGCCGGGATCGGCGTCGCGTCCAGCCAGGTCTTGCCCACCTTCCGGGACGGTGCGCCCTATCAGCTGGCGGGCGGCGCCGATATCCGGGCCGAGGCGCGCGAGGCGTTCGCGAAAGCCTATGATCGCCCGACCTATGCTTCGGTCGCCGAGCTCTGCGCCCAAGACGATGTCGACGCGGTCTGGATCTCCACCCCCAACACGCTTCATGCCGAGCACGCCATCTGCGCCGCCCGCCACGGCAAGCATGTGATCTGCGAAAAGCCCATGGCGGTGAACTTGCGCGAATGCGACCGCATGATCGCCGCCGCCCGGGAAAACCGGGTGCAGTTCCTCCAGGGCCATTCGAAGATCTACCAGGCACCCATCAAGGCGGTCCGCGAGGTGATCCGCAGCGGCCGCCTCGGCAAGGTCATCCAGATACTGAGCTTCAATTCCAACGACTGGCTCCAGCGCCCCCGGCTGGCGCCCGAGCTCGACACCACCAAGGGCGGCGGCCTGGTCTACCGCCAGGGGCCGCACATGGTCGACATCGTGCGCTTCATCGGCGGCGGACTGGTCGAAAACGTGCGCGGCGTCACCGGGCGGGCGGACCCGCATTTCGATACCGAGGGCCATTTCAACGCGCTGCTGCAATTCGAGGACGGCGCCGCCGCCTCGCTGACCTTCAACGGCTACGGTTATTTCGACGTGACGGAGCTGACCTGGAATATCGGCGAAAGCGGCATGGTGCAGTCCAAGGGGCGCCGCTTTCCCCGCAAGCCACGGCTCACCGGTCCGGCCGATGTCGATCAGAAGGCCGCCGTCGCCCATCAGCGCGGCACCGGCGGGGCCAAGCCCCGGGAACGCCGCCAGCCCTTCTTCGGCCTGACCGTGGTGTCCTGCGAACGCGGCATGATCCGCCAATCGCCCGACGGCATCTTCGTCTACACCGAGGACGGACGCGAGGAGATCCCCTGCCCCACGGGCCACGGGCGGGAGTTCGAGCTTCTGGAACTGCGCGATGCGCTGGCCGAGGGACGGAACGTGTTCCCCGACGGCACCTGGGGCAAGGCGACGCTGGAGGTGTGCCTCGCCGTGATGGCGTCGTCCCGGGACGGGCGCGGCCGCCGCATGCGCCACCAGGTCGCGGCCCCCTGAACCGGGCCGGCTGCAAGGGGCAAAAAGCGGGGCTATACTCTATTGGCCCGCCGTGGGGCGCCGTGGAGTTAGCGCCCCAACGGGCAGGGTTGTTGTCTAGCGCCCCAACGGGCGCGCCGCGAAATTAGCGCCCCAACCGGCGACGGAGGCGGAAGGCGCCAGGGGCGCCGCCATGAATGGAGAGAAGCGATGCTTTCGGCAGAATTGAACGAACGCCTGACCCGGGTCGGCCCGGGGACCCCCTGCGGCGAATTGTTGCGCCGCTATTGGCATCCGGTCGCCGGCGAAGCGGAGATCACCGAGGACAATCCCAAGAAGCGCGTGCGCATCCTGGGCGAGGACCTGGTGCTGTTCCGTGACGGCAAAGGGCGGCTCGGCCTGGTCGAGGAACAATGCCGCCACCGCTCCGCCTCGCTCTATTACGGATTCGTCGAGGACGACGGGCTGCGCTGCGCCTATCACGGCTGGAAGTTCGATTGCGCGGGCACCTGCATCGAGATGCCGTTCGAACCGGAAGACGCCCCCCTCAAGGACGCGGTGAAGCAGATCGCCTATCCGGTCCAGGCCTTCGCCGGCGTGATCTTCGCCTATCTCGGCCCCGCCCCGGCGCCGCTCCTGCCGCACTGGGATGTTCTGTTGCGCGAGGACGGCGAACGCCGGCTGTACATCCTGCCCGAGCTCGAATGCAACTGGCTGCAGGTGATGGAGAACTCCTGCGATCCGTCCCACACCTTCTACCTTCATGCCCATACCCTGAAGCTCAAGGGCAAGGGCCGGGCCGGCGCCTATTACGACCGGCCGATCGAGAAGATGAACTTCGAAACCGTCACGGAACCGGCCTGGTGTGGCATCCGCAAGCAACGCGTCTACGGCGGCGAGGAGGCCGAAGTCGAGGCCGGCCACCCGGTGCTGTTCCCCTGCATCCTGCTCTCGCCCCAGCGCGAGCACCTGGTCATGCATATGCGCCTGCCGGTCGACGACACCACCACCAAGATCTTCCGCATGCAGTTCACCCCCAACGACGACGGCACGCCGGTGCCGCACCCCGACATCGTGCCGGTGGAACACGTGCCGCCGGTGAAAGACGAGAGCGGCGAATACCACATGGAAAGCTTTGCGTCCCACGACGCCATGGCCTGGGAAACCCAAGGCGCCATCACCGACCGCGCGCGGGAGAATCTGGGCATCGGCGACCAGGGCATCGCCCGCTACCGCCGCCTGCTGCGCGAACAGATCGATCGAGTGGAGGCGGGCCAAGAGCCGCTCGGCGTGATCCGCGACCCCGCCGTCAACCAGCGCATCGTCATCGAGGTGTCCTCCGGCCAGCGCCGTGTCGCCAAGCAGCTTGCCGAAAGTTCAACCGACTGAGAACGGGATCATCGCGCCTGAAAAGAACGCAGGCTGATCCGCGATAGTTAGTTGCGGATGCCCACGCGCAGTCCAAACGCCCGGGCGAGGAGCGCAACGCCCGTACTCATCAACACGACGACGAGCGACACCACGGCGGCCGTTTCGTAGCGTCCTTCCACCATGAAGTCGAGTTGGACCAGGGCCAGGGTCTTGGTTTCCGCGGTCGCGATCAGCGCCACGGAGGCGATGTCGCGGGCCGCGGAGATGAAGTTCATGACCCCCACCAGCAAGAGGACGGGCACCATGATCGGCAGGACCACGTGAAGGAAGGTATGTCCCCATCCCGCGCCGGAAATCCGCGAAGCCTCCTCCAACTCGTGGCCGATCTGCATCATATTGGACTTGATGATCTGGGTGCCGAGGGTCATCGAACTGACCACGGTCGCCACGATGAGCAGTGCCATTGACCCGTAAAGCGGCCTCAGCAGGGGGGATTCGAGGAACACGTAGAGGAGGCCGACGCCGAAGAGAAGCCCCGGCACGGCGAAGGGCAGCCACGATATGAAATCGAGCAGAGCCCGCGCCTTGAACGTCGTCCGCACCGTGAAATAGGCGACCAGCGAAAAGAGGACCACCGAAAAGACGCCGGCGCCGCCCGCCATCATGAGCGTGTTCCAAACCGCGTTCAGGAAAACGCTGTCCTTCAGGACCAGAAGCCAGTGGTTGACCGTGTAGGGGTCGGGGATATTGAAGAATCCGAACAGCTTCATGAACGATGCGAGCGCGACCAGGGCCAGCGGCACGATCGTCAACAGGAGAACGACAAAGAGCACGCAAAGGAATACCGGAATCCGCCAGATGCCCAGCCTCACGGGTTGGGTCTGCAGTTTCCCGGTAAGCGTCGTGTACTGGCGGCGCAGGCCCAGCCGGCGCTGAAAGAAGATCAGGGGGAGGATGACGGCGAGCCCGAGGGTGGCGAGCGCGGATGCGGCGCCGAACTGCGGCGGTTCCTGACTGATCAGCGAATAGACCTTCGTCGAGTAAATGTAGAAGCCGAACGGCGGCCCTAGGACCAGCTCGATCTCGAAGGACTGCATGGCACGGATCATGGCCATCAGGACGATGGCGATCAGCGCGGGCATCATGGCGGGGACGACGATCCGCACGAGCGTCATCGTCCGGCCAGCCCCGGCGACCCGCGACGCCTCCTCCAGAGAGGAATCGATGTTGCGGAACGTGGGGGTCAGCAGCATGACCTTGATGGCCAGGGAATTGGCGGCGATATGCGCCCAGACGATTCCCCAGAACGAGTAGATGTTGAACGGCCCGTCCTCCACGAACGGGAGCAGCGTAATCAGCCTGTTGATCAGGCCGTGCTCCGGATCAAGGCACATGATCCACCCCAGCGTTACCGAAAGGGACGGCAGGAAGAAAGAGATCCAGAACATGAACTCGAGGCCATGGCGGCAGGGAATATCGGTCCGCGCCAGGGCCCAGGAAATCAGCACCGCGATCGGCAGGGCGATCCCGTGGATCACCACGAGAAGCTTGAGAGAATTGAGAATGGTGCCGAACATCGAAGGGTCGGAAAGCGCATAACGCCAGGGCTCTAGCCCGAATTCGAAAGTCCCGCGCATCTCGCCCGCGTTGAAGGAATACAGCGCGACCAGAAGGACGGGGTAGAGCACGAGGAAAACGGTGACCAGCAGGACGATCGTGAACAGGATCGTCCGCACCTCGAACAAGCGGCTTATGCGGCTTCCCGCCTGGGGCGTGAGGGCTAGCTCGGCCATATCGTCAGGGCCTCGGGCGCCAGGAACAGTTCGACGTCCTGGTTCTTCATGGCGCGCGCCTCCGGGGGCCCATAAATGGTGATGATGTCGTCGCCGACCCGCACGGTGCATTCCGTGCGGTCCCCCTGGTAAAGCACGGTTTCGATGCGCCCCGACAGGCGGTTCTCTCCGCCCTCGGCAACCTGAGACAGGGTGATACGCTCGGGACGGATGGCGATCTTGACCTCGCTGCCGGAGGAGAGCGGCGGGGCGCCCGCGACGGGCGTAAAGGCCAACTGGCCGGCGCCGTTGTCGAGCACGACGCTGGCACGGCTGCCGTTGACCGCCCCTATGCGGCCCGGAAGCGTGACCGTCTTGCCGAGAAAATCACGGACGAATTCGGTGCGCGGCTGGTTGTAAAGCTCGTCCGGAGAGCCGTCCTGTTCGATGCGCCCCTGGCTCATTACCGCGATGCGGTCCGAGAGGCTCAGCGCCTCGGCCTGGTCATGGGTGACGTAGATGATCGTGAGCCCGAGCCGCTCTTGGAGCATTTTGATTTCGAGCCTCATCTGTTCGCGCAATTTGACATCGAGATTGGACAGCGGCTCGTCGAGCAACAGAATGTCGGGCTCGTACACCAGTGCGCGCGCCAACGCCACGCGCTGTTGCTGCCCGCCGGAAAGCTTGGGGGCATCGCGGTCGGCCTGGGCTTCGAGACCGACCTGGCGCAGCGCCTCGGCGACCCGCGCGCGGATCTCGGCGCGCGGCAAGCGGCGGAGCTTGAGCGGATAGGCCACGTTCTCGGCCACCGTCATATGCGGCCATATCGCGTAGGACTGGAACACCATGCCCATGTTCCGCTTCTCGGGCGGCAGGTTCACGCGCTTTTCCGCCGAGAAAATGACGCGCGAATTGAGCTTCACCTCGCCGCCGCTCGCATCCTCGAGCCCCGCGATAATGCGCAGGGTCGTGGATTTGCCGCAGCCCGAGGGCCCCAGTAGGGTAAAGACCTCGCCCTTTTCGATGGAAAAACTGACGCCGTCCAGCGCCGTGACGGCGCCAAACCGTTTCGTCAGCGCGGACACCTGGATGATGGGATTGGACATGGAAATATCGGGCCGCGACCGGAGGATCGCGGCCCGCTCTGTATCGTCTTAGTTCGACTTCGAGGACTTCTTGCCTCTGCGCCGCTTTTTCCTTTTCTTCGGCGGCGGCGCGTCGATGACTTTTCGGGCGATCTTCTGAAGTTCTTCGCGCCGGGCGCGGTTCTTTTCATGGTGCCCATTGAAGTAGGTGACGCCCTGTTTGGGCGACAGGCTGGGATCGGGCGACGACACGTCGGTCCGGCGGGAATTGCGGGGCACGGCGACCCAGGCCTCTTGCCCCTCCTTACTCAACAGCCAGTTCACATAGACGGCGGCGGCATGCGGATGGGGCGCCTTATCCATGACACCGACCGAGCCGAACCCGGGCGATATCTGCTGGGTCTTGTAAAAGCTGTCACCGAGCGGCTCAATGTTCTTGCCGAGCCCCTCCTTGACGAAGATCTCCAGCTGGGTTTTATCCAGCCCGATAGCGATGGGATAGCGGCCGCGCACGATCCATTCCGCCCCCTGGCGCCGGTTGGTCGTGAACACGGCCTTCTGCCCATAAAGCTGGCGCAGGAACTCCTCGCCGAAATTCGCATCGATGGTCAGTGACGAGCCGTTTCCCGACCCGCCGACGCGCGGATCATCCCACACGATCTTTCCGGCGAATTCGGGCTTGATGAGATCCTTGATGGATTTGATCTGGTCTCTCTTGATGACGTCCCAGTTCACGTGAATCGGGTGTTGGACGGAACCGTCGAAGGAATAGAAGTAGGTCGCTTCGAAATCGGTGAAACCGGCCTTGAAACCGCCGATCCAGTTCTTGTCCTCCATGATCTCCTTGCGAAGAAACGGCCTGAGGGCCTGGAACGCACCCGCCGGCTTTAGGTGTGCGATCGCGGAGGAGCCCGACGACCAGACGTCCTGTTTGAATATGCCCGCCTGACGTTCGCGCAGGAGGCGGGGGATCGCGGTCCGATTGCGGGCGCCCGAAAACTCTACCCGAATTCCCGGGTATTTCTTCTCGAATGCGCCTTTCAGGACCCTGGCGTAGCGCCGGCCCGGGGCGCCGTGGACAACCACGGAGCCTTCCTGCTTTGCCTTTGCGACAACGGCCGCCCAGTCGTCGAGATTCTTCGGCGCATTATCCGCCGCGGCCGGCAATGCCAATAGGGCGGCGCCCGCGGCTCCGCAAATCAGCGATTTCAGAAAAGTCATCCGATGCTCCCTGTTATCAAACTTTCTGTTTTCAGACTTTCCAAGCATCACTCTAGAGGTTGAGCCATCGGCTTGTCGAGTGGCGCTCCACGGCCCCGGGTGGAAGCGTGAGGTCGACCCTGATCGAAAACGCCGAGGCATTGTCGAAAAGGACGAAGATGGGCCTATGTATCGCGTTCGCTCGTCGGGCCATATTCACCCGTGCACCCGGGTACAAAGGCCTTCATGCGGCAGGTCGCTCCGTGCTTGGCGAGCTCGGCCTCGAAGATCTCGTGAATCTTCGGGTTTTCATCCGTGTACTCGACCTGGCAGCCCCCGTCCTTGATGCTGACGTCGATCTTTCTGCCGAGCCCGTGGGGCGGAAGAAAACCGGCGCTGCCGGGGCGCAGCGCCAAATAGCGGGCGCGCGTCGGGCCGGTATTGAAGTGCTGGTGGAAACACTGGTCGCTCGGCACGATCACCATGCCGCCCTTCTTCCAGTCGCACTTGCGGAGGTCTGAAAGGTCGTCCTTGGTCCAAAACAGCGAAAAGCCTATGCCGCTCAGGATCACCAGGTGCGCACCCGGGCCGTGGCGGTGTCCTTTCTTGTAGGTCCCGACAGGGAACTCGGAAATGTGCGCCTTCTGGGCGTTGTTCGCCATCTCCAGCATCACGTTGATGCCGCCGGCGCCGCGCTCCTTCCAGCCATAGAGCGGCATTTCCTGCGCGTTGGGGACGAAACTGGTCTCCCAGACCCGGCGCTTGTAAAGCTTGCCCCCGTTGAACTGGTCGGTGCCGCCCTTGAACCGGCTCGTGAACTGGAACGGGTTGTTGAAGATGAAGTCGTCGTCGCGCATGCGCCGCATCGCCGGCGGCGCGTCGGTCACCGCCACGTAGCGCGCCGGTTCGGCGCTGCCGTTGAAGTGCTGATACCAGGCATTCAGCGGGATCGAAAAAAAGCTGCCTTCCTCCCACTCGAACATGTCGGGCTCTTCTCCGTCGAGCCACACGCGCGTGGCCCCGCGCCCTTTCAGCACATAGACGTTTTCCTCATACATGTGCCGTTCGGGTTCCGACTTTCCTTCGGCCGCGATCTCCACCAGATGCGCATCGTTCGGCAGGTAGTCGTTGGGAACATTGATGATGGCGCCGGCGCCGCCCTTGCGCGCCCAGGGGCTGAGCTCGAGCGCGGTGAGATCGTCGAAGGCGAAATCTCTGATGACCCGCACGCCTTCCCGATCCTGCCACGACAGATAGGCGTCTGGGATGACGAAATCGTCGAGCGGCTCATCGGGCTCTTCCGCAATCCTCATATCGTCGGCCATGGTTTCCTCATCAATAGCATTCAGGACATTCGATACGCGCGCTTCGTCGGCGACCCATCATCCACGTTTATCGCCAACAAGGAAACAGGCCCTATCCCCGGCTGGGAGCCAGTGCCGAGAACCCCAACCGGGCGGCAATAACCCGCGCCGCGGCGGCCACCACGAGCGTTAGGAAGACGATCAGGGTGCCGATCACCGCCGCCGCCTCGAAACTGCCGTCGACCATGTTGTCGACCTGGAGCATGGACAGCGGGCGCGTGTCGCCGGTCACCAGCATGGCGATGGCCGACACCTGGCGCACCGCCGAGGCGAAGGTCAGCAGCCCGACGGAAACCAGGGCCGGCGCCATCAGCGGCAGGACCACCCGCCGGAAGGTGTAGAACCACGATCCGCCGGTGATGTAGGAGGCCTCCTCGAGCTCCGCCCCCAACTGCACCATGTTGCCCTTCAAGAGCTGCACCCCGGTGGAAATGCTGTTCAGCATCAGGGCGATGACCAGCACCGCGATGGTCCCGTAAAGCGGGCGGAACAGCGGGATGTTGAGGAAGGTCCAGAGCAGCGCCAGGCCGAGGATGATCCCCGGCAGGCTGGCCGGCAGCCAGGACAGGAAATCGATGACGCCGCGGCCGGGATAGCGGGTGCGGGCGGAGATATAGGCCACCAGGGAGTACCACACCACGCCGATCAGCGCCGCCGCGCCGCCCATGATCAGGGTATTGACCGCGGCCTTGATGAGCGGCGGGTCGGACAGCACCGAACGCCAATGCTCCAGCGTCCAGGGCTCGGGCACGTTGAAATAGCCGAACAGGTTCATGAAGGTGCCCATCAAGAGGAAGGTCACCGGCACAGCGGTGATCAGCAGGCCGAAGCAGCACACCAGGGCGAACACCGGGACCCGCAGCCTGCGCAGCCGCAACAGGTTGGACGAGAAATGGCTGGTGACGGTCACGAAGCTGCGCGACGAGGAGAGATGCTGCTGATAGAAGATCAGCGGCAGCAGGCTGATCAGCACCGCCATGGCCAGCACCGTGGCGACGCCGAACAGCGGCGGATCCTCGTTGATCACCTGGTAAATCTTGGTCGAGAACACGTAGAACCCGGTGGGCGGGCCAAGGATCAGCTCGATTTCGAACGATTCCAGCGAATGCAGCAGGGAGATGCACAGCATGATCAAAAAGGCCGGCATCAATATCGGCAGGGAAATGCGCCGGAGCGTCATGATCGGCCCCGATCCGGAGATGCGCCCGGCCTCCTCCATCGCCGAATCCAGGTTGCGGAAGGCGGGCGCCAGGAAGATGTATTTCGCCGCCACCGAGCGCGCGGCCAGGTGGGCGAATACCATGCCGGCAAAGGTGTAGATGTCGAACGGGCCCTTATCGGCGCCGGTGACCGCCTTCACCATTTGGTTGCCGAGCCCGTATTCGGGGTCGAACAAAAGGATCCAGCCCATCAGCACCGGCAGCGCCGGCAGGAAGAAGGCGATCCAGCAGAAGGCATCGACCAGCTTCTTGCCGGGCAGGTCGGTGCGGGTCACCAGCCAGGCCAGCAGCACCGCGGCGGGGACGGCGAAGATCTCCGTGAAGATGACCCGCTTGAAGGTGTTCCAGATGGACAACCCCATTCCGGCCTCGCCCCAGGAATTGATCCAGTAATCGAGCCCGAATTCCGCGCCGCCGCCGGGCTGTTCCACCAGGAAGGTCGAATAGAGAAGCAACAGCATGGGATAGAGGACGATCAGCAGCATCACCGCCAGCACGGCGGTGCACAGCACCGGCCCGGGGCGCCATCTGAACCACCGCCGGGGCCGACCTTGAGGCGCACCGCCGGTGGTCCCGGCCCGGCTCAGCGCGGCCATAGGCTGAGCGCCTCGCTCGGAAACTGCAGATGCACGGTGCCGCCCTCACGTATCCAAGGCTCCCGCGGGGCAAAGATCATCACTTCCCGCCCGGCCAGCATCAGCCAGCATTCATAGCGGTCGCCGTGATACAGCAACGCCTTGACGGTGGCCGCCACCTCATTGGCGCCGGGCGGTCCTTCGGCGGGGCTGACCTTGATGCGTTCCGGGCGCACGCAGGCCAGCACCGTCTCATCGGTCGCCGTGCCGTCGAGCCGCGATCGCCCGCAGGTCAAGGTGCCGGCCCCCTCCGGCAGCGCCGCCGTGAAACCGCCGCCCGCCGCCGCGCCCTGGAAGCGCACCGGGAAGGAGGTGGTCTGGCCGATGAAATCGCGCACGAAAGGCGAGGCCGGTTCGTCATAAAGCTGCGACGGCGTGCCGACCTGTTCCACCCGGCCCTCGCGCATCACCGCGACACGGTCCGACAGACTGAGCGCCTCCACCTGGTCATGGGTCACGAGGATGACCGTCACCCCGACCTCGCGCTGCAACAGCTTGAGCTCGACCCGCATCTGCTCGCGCAGCTTGACGTCGAGATTGGAAAACGGCTCGTCGAGGAGCAACACGTCGGGCCGGTAGACCAGCGCCCGGGCCAGGGCGACCCGCTGCTGCTGGCCGCCCGACAGGGTCTGGGACGAGCGCTCCTCCATGCCCGACAGCCCGACCTGGCCGATGATCTCGCGCACCGCCTTGTCGATGTCGGCCTCGGCCCAGCGGCGCACGCGCAGCGGATAGGCGATGATCTCGAACACCGAAAGGTGCGGCCAGATGGCATAGGACTGGAACACCATCCCCATGTTGCGGTGCTGGGGCGGCACGAAAACGTCGTCCGCCGGCGAAACCAGCACGGTATCGCGCAGACGGATGACGCCGGCATCGGGCTGATCCAATCCGGCGATCTGGCGCAGGGCAGTGGTCTTGCCGCAGCCCGACGGGCCCAGAAGGGCGAACACCTCACCATGGCGGATCGCAAGGTTGAGGTCGTCCACGGCCTTGAAGCTGCCGAAACATTTGGTGATGCCTTCAAGCGTCAGAAACGCTTCGGCGGCGTCGTCCGTGGAAATCTCGGAATCCCCCTGTTGCGATGCGGCCAGGTTTTTGAGGTTTTGGTCTCTGGCCCGCAGATCTGAGAATTCATTCTGGAAACGGCCCTTTAGCTTGTCAAGCAAGCGGGCCCGCCGGCGGCGCACTTGACCGGGGCCGGGCCCCGCGATAGCGTTTATTTCAATGCCATTTCGAATTTCGAAGCCTGGGCGCGCCAAGGCGGAGCGGCGCGCCGGGACCGTGGGAGGAACCCATGACGACCGCCGATGAAAACGAACTTCTGGTCCATACCGGCCCGGGCACGCCGGGAGGGAATCTGATGCGCCGCTACTGGCATCCGGTAGCGCTCAGCGAAGAACTGCCGCCGGGCGGCGCCCCGCTGCCGATCCGCGTTCTCAGCGAGGACCTGGTGCTGTTCCGCGACGAGGCCGGCCGGCCCGGCCTGCTGCACCGTGCCTGCCCGCACCGCTGCGCCGATCTCAGCTACGGGCGGCTGGAGGACGGCGGCCTGCGCTGCCTCTATCACGGCTGGCTGTTCGATGTCGCGGGCAACTGCCTGGAGCAACCCGGCGAGCCCGCCGGCAGCACCTACAAGGACGAGGTCAGGGCCGTCGCCTATCCCTGCCATGAGGTGGGTGGCCTGATCTTTGCCTATATGGGCGGCGGCGCGGCGCCGGAAATGCCCGAATACGAATTCCTCAATGTCGGCGAGGCGCACCGCTACGTGCACCGCTCCGACCTCGAATGCAATTACCTGCAATCGCTGGAGGGCAATATCGACCCGGTGCATCTCTCCTACCTGCACCGGCCCCACAAGCGTGCCGACGCCCGGGCCGTGCCGGGCAGCGACGACAAATCCGCCGACATGTATTACGCCGAGGACCGCGCGCCCCGGCTCGACCTGGAACACACCGAATACGGCATCCGCATCTTTTCGGTCCGCAATTCCGGTCCGGAAAACCAGTATGTGCGGGTGACCAATTTCATCATGCCCAATTCGGCCGCCATCGTCGGTCAGGAAGGCCGGGTCAACGAAGGCTACGCGGTTCATTGGCACGTGCCCATAGACGACACCCACAACATGCGCTTCGACCTCGTCATCAATCGCGTAAACCCCATCGATAAGGTGAAGTACCGAAGCCGCGAGGCCAATCTCTACGGCCCCGACGGCAAGGAAGAGCGTCGGGCGCGGAACCGGTACTTCCAGGACCGGGAAGCGATGAAGACGGAGAACTTCACCGGCATGGGCCGGTCCTTCAACGTCCATGACGCGTTTGCGAGCGAATCCCAGGGGCCGGTCCATGACCGGACGCGCGAGCACCTGGCCACCAGCGACCGCATCATCGTCCAGGCGCGGCGCCAGTTGATCGAAGGCATCGAGGCCGTGCAGGACGGCAGGGAACCGCTCGGCGTCATCCGCGATCCGGACAAGCGGGACCGGTCCGAGCTTGTGGTGATGTCCCAGGTGGTGCCCCGGACGCTCGATTACAAGGACGCCTGGAAATCCATGGTGCCGCGGCAATCGGCCGCGGAATGACGACGCCCGTGCAAGCCATTCCAACCCACACCAACGAAAAACCAATTCCCAGGAGGCAGACCATGACACCCTATCGAGCCGCAAGACGAGTCGTCACCCGCACCGGGCTCGGCCTGGCCCTGCTGTCAGCGGGCGCGATGACGGCAGCCGCCGCCGACTGGCCCGGCAAGGCCGAGTGGGACAAGGTCGTCGCCGCCGCAAAGAAGGAAGGCAGGCTGGTGGTGGCCGGCCCCTCCGGCCGTGCCTGGCGGGACGCGCTGATGAATTTCCAGAAGGATTACCCTGAGATCAAGATCTCGGTGACCCCGTTCGCCGGCCGGGACTTCTGGCCCAAGGCGCTGAAGGAGCGTGAGGTCGGCAAGCACCTCTGGGACGTGCGCGTCGGCGGCGCGACGACGCAGGCCTGGCGGCTGTCGTCCCAAGGGGGGATCGCGCCAGTGAGCCCGATGTTGATGCTGCCCGAGGTCACGAACGAGAAGAACTGGCACGGCGGCTTCGCCCATATGTACACCGACAAGGGCAAGAAGTTCTTCCCGACCTTCTGCATCTATTCCAGTGCCTTCGCCTATTACAACAAGGACTTCATCAAGCAGGACACTTTCGAGGTCAAGGAGATGCTCGATCCCAAATGGAAGGGAAAGATCTCCATGGCGGAGCCCTCGGAAGGCTCCGCAACGGTGACCATGGCGATGCTGATGAAGGACCCGCGTTACGGCAAGAAATTCATCCGCACCCTGATCGAGGACCAGAAACCGGTCATCACCAAGAACCGCCGCCAGCTGATGGGCTGGTTCGTCAGCGGCAAGTATCCCATCTCCATCGGCATCCCGAGCTCCTCCATCCGCCGCTTCAAGAAGCGCGGCGTAAAGCTCAACATGGGCGAGATCAGCGGCATGAAGCGCTGGAGCCCCGGCGTCTGCGGCGCTCAGGTCCTGGAGCCCCGCCCGCACCCGAACGCCACCACGGTTTTCGTGAACTGGTTGTTTTCTCGCAAGACCCAGGAGATGATCATGCCGATCATCGGCCTGAACAGCCGCATGAAGGGCGTACCCATCGCCAACAAGGGGCGTCTCGTCGACTACAGCAAGCTCGGCGAATACAAGAGCGGCCAGACCGAGGAATACCGTTCCTATCAGGCCGAAGCGAAGAAATTCGTTAAAAGCCTGACGCGCTGAGCGGGCCGGGCGGTGACGGAGGAAACGCCGCAAAAGGCGCACAAAGGGCCCTATCGGGCGGATCACGTCGGCAGCCTGATCCGTCCCGAACGCCTGTTGCAAGCGCGCGCGCAACGCGATGCGGGGGAGATCGACGCCGCCACCCTCGGCGAAGTGGAAGACGACTGCATCCGTGAAGTGGTGCGCCTGCAGGAAGACGCCGGGCTCGAGGCTATCACCGACGGGGAGTTCCGGCGCCGGGTGTGGTACGCGGATTTCCTTTCGGGCTTCGACAACGTGACCGATGCCGGGCGCATGCTGGAAGTGGCCATCACGGAACCGGACGGCAGCGTCACC
>JAOTVC010000077.1 GCA_029863585.1 Alphaproteobacteria bacterium
AGGCTGTTTTGGAACAGAATGAAGGTGTCCGGGTCGCTGAACACCAGCATGTAGTTGTCCAGCGTCCAGGGACTGGGCTCGAGCGGGAGCGTGTCGCCCGTCGACTTGAAGGTCGAAACCACCAGCAGGATCAGCGGCGGCAGGATCAGGTAAATGACGAGGACCGCGGGCAGAAAGAATACCAACTTCGCCGTGATGTTGAGGTTGTCCCACCTCCTGCGAATCGTCAGTGTTCCATCGTTCCACATGTAACCAGCTTTTCCCGGGGTCAGCTGAGCCGCGCTCGGAGCATTCCAACGTTGCAGCCATGTGCGCAGCCCAAGGCGGCAGACGCCACGCCGGCGCCTGCCGCTTCAAGGGCTGCGATGCGGCTCTATTCCTTCTTCTTCTTTCTCCGCTTCCTGCGCTCCTTGCGGAGCGTCTTGTAAACGCCCCATTCGTTGGTGACCTTCTTCTGCACCGCCAAGCGGTCGAGGATGTTCTCGATCTTGTCCTCGGCCATGATCTCGGCATTCGCGGCCTTGACCTTCTGATAGGCGACCGTTCCCGGCTCGATCACGCCGACGGCGAGCTTGTCGCGGGCTTCGAGCCCTTCCGGCGACATCAGCCAGCCGAGAAACAGCTTCGACGCGTTGGGATGGGGCGCGCCCTTGAGGATCGCCATGCCGCGCACCTGGGACAGGGCGGGGCTAAGAAACAGGAACTCCACCGGGGCGCCGCGCTGCTTCAGATTTTCGATCGCGGCGTAGGACCCGGTGCCGATGGCGGCCTCGCCGGATGTAATCTTGGCCATGGCCTCGGTGTTGCGCGCCGTCCAGATCGGGCTCTGGCCCTGCAGGGCCTTGACGTAATCCCAGAACTTCTTCTCGTCCCAGACCTTCTTGGCAAGGAGATGGGAAATCTGGCCGCCCCGGGCATCGAGCGCAATGCGCTGCTTCCATTTCGGGTTCAGGAGGTCCTCATAGCTCTTCGGCTTATCGGCCTCTTTCACCAGGTCGGTATTGTAGACAAAGTTGGTGATGTGATCGCTGAGCTTCACGAAGCTGCTGTCGAAGAAGGTCCGGACCTGTTGATCGGTCAGGGTCGCAAGGTCGAGCTTCTCCAGCAGGCCGCGCTTGGCCAGGGGCTCGGCGCGGCTGGGATCGCTGCGGAACAGGTCGATGCTCACCCGTCCGGCCTTCGATTCCGCGATCACCACCGAAGCCAGCTTGCTGCCGGCGATGCCGCTGATGGTCAGCTTGATGCCGGGAAACCGCTTGTTGAATTTGGCCAGGCCGGCCTTGCCGCCCAATTCTTCATGGCGGGCCGAATTGACGATGATCTCGCCCTCCGCCTTGGCCGCTGGGTAAAGCTTGTTGAGCTTGTCCTCCCATGAGGCCGCATCGGCGTCGCTGGCGGTCGTCACCAGGGCCGCCAAAAATGGCACCACTAGCATTCGCGCTTTCATGGTCTCTCTCCATCCCGTTTGCCGCCCCGAGTGATCCACCCCGGGGCGAGGTTCACCCAAACTCAACGCAGTGTTTCCGCGACGCCCTGATCGATGGGATAGGGTTCCGTCCACCAGTCGTCGGCCGCCTTTCCGTTGTTCTTGGCCAGGGATTTCACCCACAGCCGCGAGCTTGCCTTGCTGGGGCCGGGGATGAAGATCACCCCGCGGCGGATCGCCTCGACGAAGCGGATTTCCTTGAGGGTCGTGCCGCCGGCGAAATTCACGTCGGGTCCGAAATTCCGCACCGCCCAGAAGCGGTGGCAGTTGCGCGCCTCGAACGGCATCTGATTGGCGATCTCGATATAGATGTTTTCCTGGCCCACCCGCTCGACGATCTCGCGGACCTGTTTGTCGCCATGCTCCTTCTCGCCGTAATCGCCGATAGCGTAGCGCATCACGCGGTTCTCGAGGAACACATGCTCGCAGCCTTCGTCCAGCAATTCCTTCATGTCGGCGACGATCGCCGCGACATTGAGGGACCCCGCCTGATTGCCCCGCGCCCTGTCCCCCTCCTCGTGCTTCTGGCCGACCTCGCCCCACAGCTTGAGGCCGATCTCCTTGGCCAGCGCGCAAAGTCGGACCTGATCCTCTTCGGCCGCGGCGACGCGCTTGGGGTCGTCCAGGTTGACGTTCTTGGTGTCGATCTGGCAGTGGGTGAACCCCATGTCCCAGGCCTGCTGCAACAGCTGCTCGGCCTTCCCCTGGTAATAGGCGATGGCGAAGATGGGATCGTCCAGCGCCACGCCCATGCCGAAATCGCGGTACATCTTGACCCGCTCTTCAACGATACGGGCGGGCATCATCAGGAGTGCCGGCACGAATTTCACGCTGTCGGCATAGTCGCCCCAGATTTCCAGCATGTTGCGGCACCAGGGCACCGGATCGCCTTCGTCGCCGATGCAGGTCAGGCCCTGGGTCCGAGGCTTGCTGCTGCGCGGCGCCAGTTCGAGGAACTCGAAGAAACGCTCCTCATCTTTCATGACCGCCTCCCATCTCTTGTGCGCCGCGTCCCGGGGCGCCGTCGGGCGGCTCCGGGCGCGCGCGGGTTCAATATTCGAGCCGCTCCGCCACCTTGCGGACACGGCCGTATTGTTCCATCAGCTCATCGCGCTGCATCAGTTCCGCGTAGGCTTCCTTGACCAGGTCCAGCGCGCAGACGTCCTTGATGTCGGGTACGTCGTAATCGAGCTGTCCCGTAGCCTCCTCCTCCGCCAGCAGGTCCTCGAAACCGGTTGGCAGTCCGTCGAGCGGGAAGGGCATCGCCTCGATGCGGCGCGGGTCGTCGCAGGACAGCTTTACGCCGCTTTCCTCGGGGTCGGCGCTTTGATAACGCAACCGGCGTTCCAGCCGGTGGACATAGTCGAAATTGGCGGGCTGGTCGCGCATCAGCCAGTAGGAACGGATCATCCCCTTGAGGAAGCTTTTCACCCATTCGGGCTTTTCTTCGAGAATCCGTCCGGTCGCCGCGATGATCCGCTCCGGGCGCCCGTTGGGGTACTGCTCGGTCAGGGTCATCAGCCGGTTGAAGCCCTGGGCCTCCAGCTCGTCCGCCTCCCAGGTCGCTACGGGGCAGGCGGCGACCTTGCCGCTCCGCAAAGCGGGGATATGAACCGGGTGGAAGATGCCGCGCACCATTTCGACGTCCCGTTCGGGGTCCAGCCCCGCCTTGCGCAGCCAAAGGGAGATCGCCCAATGCTTGTTGGATCCGAAATCGCTGATGCCGACCGGCTTGCCCTTGAGGTCGGCGATCGATTTCACGTCCGGCGCCGCCATCCAGACGTGGATATGCTGGTTGCGCCAGCCGGCGATGATGTAGATGTCGGCGCCCTTGGAGCGCTGGAAGAACATGGTGCGGGTCTGGACGTCGAGGGCGATGTCGACGGCCTTTTCCTTCATCGCCTGGGCGATGCCGAGCTTTTCAAGCCCGAACGGCACCATGGATTCACGACCGATGTGATAGGCGGGCTTGCCGTCTTCGTTCCGCAGGCCTTCGTCGTAGAAGAAGTTCATCTCATGGGCCACCATGACCGGAATGAGATGAAGCACGTGATAGCAGGTCGGCGCCATGCGCAGCTTGCCGTCCAGCATGTTTCCCCCTGGTTAGGTTCTTGTTCTTGGCTTATGGCGCCAATATTGGTGAACGCCCCCGGGACGGCGCCTGTCACCGAACCCGAAAGGGGAAAAAACTAAAAGTACATACTTACGAACTTTATGGTGCCGGGCGGGAACCTGTCAATCGCCCTGGGCCAACGGTTGCCTCATGCGAGCGGCATCCTGCCCGCTACTTCGCGTCCGCCGCCGCGGAATACCGGGCGTGCTCCGCGAGTTTGGTCTTTTGCGGTTCAAGATCGGTGCGGCCCGACGATTCGACATCCGGGGCGGACAAGGCGCCAACCTGGAGGAGTTCCAGGTCCTCATCGCCGACGCGCTCGAACCAATAGCGGAAATAACTCGGCGTGATGATCCCTTGGTTGGGGCCGAATTCGCCGAGCACCTTGTCGCCGGCGCCGTAGAACCGGACGCGTCCCTTGAGGACGTACCACAGCGAATCGGAATCGGTGTGGTAATGGAGGTTGTTTTCCCCGCCGTCCCTGACCAGTTGCACGAGGCCGCGCACGCGCCCCCCTTTGCCGAGGCGGACGATGGCCTTGCCGGAGCCCACTTTGTCGGGCTTGGCGTAGCTGAAGGAATGAACTTCTTGCTCCGCCTCCGCGATGCGCGAAAGGGTTTCGGCATCGAGATCGGCTTGGTTCCTCCGGACCATGTTTTCCCCCTTATTGTTGTGGCGCCGCGCCGGTCAGCTCGCGGCGCGGGAAAAACTGATAAAGATGCGCATGTTCGGATGTTATGGTTCGCCGATTTCGCCTGTCAACCGATGGCGGGTCCGCGCCGCCGACGTGCGGCAAGCAAGCAGGGACCATGAAGATGGCGGATAAGAGCGGCGGCGCCAAGATCAGGTATCTCGAGGATGCACCGCTGAGATCGGCGGCCGAGAAGGGGCTTCCGGCGCTCTATTACCAGCTCGCCGATGTCTTTCGCAGGCGCATCGAGGACGGCGCGTGGGAGGTCGATTCCCAGATCCCCACCCTGGAAGAGCTGGTTTCGGAATTCCGCGCCGCCCGCGCGACGGTGCGCCAGGCCCTCACCATCCTGGAGGGAGAGGGCCTTCTTGCCCGCTACCGCGGGCGCGGGACCTTTGTCCTCAAACGCCCTGTCCGGGACGCGGTGTTCTCCATCGACACCAATTGGCTGTCGCTGGTCGGCACCCGCCCCAACATCAGGCGGGAGCTGTTGGATCACGGCATCGCGGAGACGCCTCCCGAGCCGTCCCACCGAGGCGGCGCCCTGGCCGAGGCCTATGGGCATTTCGTCCGGCGCCACAGCATCGAGGGCATCCCCTATGTCGTGCGGTCCGGTTACCTGGACGCCCGCATCTGGCGACGCCTGAACCGCGATCAGATCGCCACGGCGCCGCTGGTCCGCACGTTGATCGAGCTGCCCGGGGTGGTGTTCGAGCGCTGCGAACAGACCATCACGGTCTCGGCCGCGGATTTCGAGATCGCGCGCATGCTTGAGGTGCCGCTCAATTCACCCCTCGCCGTGGTCGACCGTTCCGTGTTCGATCCCGACGACGTGCTGATCCTGGAAACCCGGGGTTACTACCGCGGCGATTTCATCAAGATCGACATGACCCTGAAATAGCGACGCGGAGTCCGCGGTCTAGAGGCGGAGGACACCGAGAAAGACCGACCGCGCCGGCGGATCGCGGCGCCGCCGAACAGAACCGCAACCGCCCGCGCCGCCGCCCCGCGACAAGACCTTGCCACCTTCCCTACCGCGCCTTACCCTCGGCACCATAAAGAGGCACCACAGGGAGGAAGACGATGAAACCGTTGGCCAGCCTGAAACTCGCATGCCTGTTCGCGGCCCTTGGGTTCGCGGCGGTCCCGCAAGCGGCGGATGCACAGTCCGCCGAGTCCTTCTACAAGGGCAAGCACGTATCGCTCATGATTGGTTACCGCCCCGGCGGTGGCTATGACATTTACGCCCGTCTGGTGGCGCGCCATTACGGCGCCTTCATTCCGGGCAAGCCCACCATCGTCCCCCAGAACAAGCCGGGTTCGGGAAGCCTGACGGCCGCCAATTATCTCTACAACGTGGCGCCCAAGGACGGCTCCGTGGTTGCCGCGATCGGACAGGCGGTCTACTTCATGCAGGTGCTGGAGCGCCCCAAGATCAAGTTCGACGCCCGCAAGTTCACCTGGATCGGCCGAATGGCCAGCGTCAACAGCATGATCTTCTCGTGGCACAAGACCAAGCTCAAGACCATCAAGGACGCCTACACCCACAAGGCGCCGATTGCCGTCGGCGGGACGCTGTCCGGTTCGACGCTCTATATCTCCTTCCTGAACAAGCTGACCGGTGCAAAGTTTCAGCCGATCAAGGGCTATGGTTCGGCGGCGTCCCTGCTGGCGCTCGAGCGCGGCGAGGTCGATGCCTCGGCCCGCATGACATGGGCCGGGCTCAAGACCAACCGGCCGCAATGGCTGAAGGAAGGGAAGCTCAACCTGCTGGTGCAGGTCGCGGTCAAGAAGGCCCCGGATCTTCCCAACGTGCCTCTGCTGTGGGAACTGACCGACAACAAGGAACACCGCACCATGCTGGAGGTCCTGTCCTCAAGCAACGGCATCGGGCGGTCGTTGTCCGCACCGCCGGACCTTCCCGCCGATCGCGTCGCGGCCCTGCGCGCGGCCTTCGATGCCATGGTGAAGTCTGACAAGTTCCTGGCCGAGGCGAAGCGGATGCGGCTTCAGATCGATCCCCTGCCGGGCGATGAACTGCGCAAGCTGGTGCTTCAGTCTGGCGATCTGACGCCGAGCATGGTCAAGCAGATCCAGGACATCATCAACATCAAGTACAAGAGCATCAAAAAGAGCAAAAAGAAAAAGAAGAAGAAGAATTAGAGCCGGCCGCACCGCGCAGGCACGGTCGCCTATCTCTCAGGGGCGGGGCCGTGTGTTGGGTGGGCGTTTGACCTAAGAAAATTCGGCTGCAGGCCGCCAGGGGGGCGAAGGATTTCGCCCCCCTGAACTTATCTGCGCGGGACGTCAGGATGCCACCGCGAGGCGGGTGGGCGTTTGACCCGCCTGATCGAGGCGCCGTGCCCAATCGGCGAGCGCCGTGAGCAAGCCCTGGATGCGATTGACGGTGTCCTCGTCGGTCAGGCGGCCTTCGGCGTCGAACTTGGTGCCGGCTTGGCCGATCATGACCTCGGGCCGGTTGAGGAAATGGAGGTCCAGGAAGACGCCGATCTGGCGCAAATGGTATTGCGCCCGCGCGGTCCCCAGGTTGCCCGGGCTCACGCCGATGATGCCGGCGGCCTTGCCGGCGAAGGGCTGGGGCGACAGACGGGAGACCCAGTCGATCGCGTTCTTCAGCACGCCCGGCACCGAATAGTTGTATTCCGGGGTGACGAACAGGATGGCGTCGGCTTCGGCGATGCGGCGGCCGAGCTCGATCACGGAGTCCGGGAATCCCGCGTCCTGCAAATCTCCGTTGAAGAGCGGAATGCCGTCGATCTCGGCCAGGTGCACTTGCACGCCCGGGGGCGCATTGGCGACGGCGGCGGCCGCGGCGCCCTTGTTCAAGGAGCCCTCGCGCAGGCTTCCGGCGATGGCGAGGATATTGATGGGGGTCGTGTCGTTCATGAGGATCTCCTGTGCTTACGGTGTCGGGTTTCAGGGCCGGGATCAATCCCCGGCCATATCGAAGAGAAGGAATTCGGCGTCGCGCGCGCCGGCGATCTCAAGGCGCGCCTCATCGCTGACGGCGAGACCGTCGCCCGCCGAGGCCTGAGTGCCGTTGACGGCAAGCGCCCCTGATATGACCTGGATCCAAAGCTTGCGGCCGGGCTCCGGCGCATGGGTCACGGACCCGCCGTCCGCCAGGCGCCCGTGAAAGACGGCGGCATCCTGATGAATGGTAAGCGATCCCTCCCTGCCGCCCGGCGCGGCGATCAGCGTCAAGGCGCCCCCGTCACCGTCCAGATCGAAAAGCTTTTCCTCATAGCCAGGCGCTAGGCCGGCCTCATCGGGCAGGATCCAGATTTGGAGCAAATGCACCGGTTCCGTGTCCGAGGCGTTGTATTCGCTGTGCCGAACGCCGGTTCCCGCCGTCATGCGCTGGACGTTGCCGGGATGGATGGTGGAGCCGCCGCCGGTGCTGTCCTTGTGGGCCAGGGCGCCCTCGATGACGAAGGTCACGATTTCCATGTCGCGATGGCCATGGGTGGCGAAGCCCGCGCCCGGGCGCACCCAATCCTCGTTGATGACCCGGAGCGGCCCGAATCCCATATGGTCGGCATCGAAATAATCGCCGAAAGAGAAACTGTGACGGCTCGCGAGCCAGCCGAGGTTGGCGCTGCCGCGTTCTTCCGAGGGGCGGATGGTGATCATGGCTGATATTCCCTTGTCTCCGGCCTTTTCGATGGTTTGGAGGTTTGGTCCAAGGCATCGGCGGCCTACGAGGGGAATTTAATTCGTTTCTAAAAACAGACAATATGTAGAATATTGGATAATCTGTTTCCAATTTATGGACAATAACGATGGACAAATTCGCCGCCATGGAGGTGTTTACACAGGTCGTCTCGGCCGGCGGCTTCTCCGCCGCGGCCCGCCGCATGGGCCTGTCCCGGTCGGCGGTCAGCAAGCACATCGCCGAGCTCGAATCGGACATCGGCGTCCAGCTTCTGTTCCGCACCACCCGCAAGATGACGCCGACGGAAGCGGGCCTCGCCTATTTCGAGCGTTGCCGGGCGATCCTCGATGACGTCGCGGAAACCGAGGCGGCGATCTCCGACACCGACCAACGCCCCCGCGGCCTGCTTCGGGTTAACGCCCCGATGTCGTTCGGGATCCTGCATCTCGGGCCGGCTGTCGCCGATTTCATGCTTGCCCATCCACAGCTCCAGGTGCAAATGAACCTCGACGACCGCTTCGTCGATCCAGTGGCCGAGGGCTTCGACGTGACCATCCGCATCGCGGAGCTCGACGATTCAAGCCTCATCGCCCGGCGCATCGTCGCCGCCCGCATGGCCGTCTCGGCCGCGCCGGCCTACCTTGCGGCCCACGGGACGCCGCTCGTGCCCGACGACCTCAGGGACCATGACTGCCTGCATTACGGCAATCTGCCGAGCAGCACCCATTGGCGGCTGACCGGACCGGGGGGCGCGCACCGCGTCCCGATTCGCGCGCGGATGTGCACCAACAACGGCCAGGTCCTGCGCGACGGGGCGGTGGCGGGCCTCGGCATCTGCGCCCTGCCGACCTTCATCGTCGGCCCCGAATTGCAGGCCGGCCGCCTGGCAACCGTCCTGCCGGACTACACGTTCGGTGAAAGCACCGTTCATGCGCTCTATGCGCCGAGCCGCTACCTCGCGGCCAAGGTGCGGCTGTTCATCGATTTCCTGGTCGACCGCTTCGGCGATCGCCCGTCCTGGGACCTGGTCGAATAATGCCGGGTCCGAAACGGCACGAGGGCAGGGCGATGCGCTCCCGGTCCACCGCATGCTTGAGCGGCGCGTCCGCGCTACGGCGGGGTCACTGCTTGCAATCGAGCTTCATGGCGTAGTTGCCCTCGCCCAGATGCTCGACGCGGCAGGTCATGCCGGCCTTGAGCGCCTTGGATTTCGCCTTCTGGCCTCCGATCTTGACTTTGGACCGCCGGCCCGACAGCCGCAGCTTCAGGCTCTTGCCGTCGCCGCCCTTGACCTCGATCCGGCGCTTCGAGACCTTGGCCACGGTGCCTTCGGTCACCTTGAGCTTGACCTTCACGATCTTGCCGGCCTCCGTCATCTTCAGCGTCTTGGCGATGATCGCCGGCGGTGTGGCCAGGATGCCGCGCACGATGGCATCGGTCTCCTTGCCCGAGAGGGGATCGAGAAGCACGTGTTGGGCCTTCGAATCGGCGATGAAGGCGGGGTCCGCCACCGTCTTGTCGAAGGCGGCACGCAGGCTCGCCGTGCGCGCCGGCGGCAGATCGGGCGGCGCGATCACGGGCCGGCCGATGACATGGCGGCCGAACAACAGGCCGAAGATCTGGCGGTCCTCTTCGGTCTTGGCGTAGTCGTATATATGCGGGACGTTCTTGATGAGGGGATGCTTGCGCAGGCCGGTCTGGACGATGGGGATCAGGCGGCCGGCCTCGTAATCCTCGCGCCGCACCGACAGCAGGGAACTGAGCGACAGGCTGCAGATCGCGTCGACCTCGCCGCGTTGCATGGCGAGCAGGATGCTTGTGCCCCCGGGATAGCCGTGAATCACCTTGATGCGGGTGCCGAACAGCGCGTTGAAGGCGCGCGGATGGGTGCTGTTGAGCGCCGTCGCCGCCGCCGCGCCGAAGACGGAGGGACGCATCTTGAGATCCTCGAAGGATTTGAGGCCCGACGCGTGCCATGCCGCGCAGGTGCTGGTGGTCTGATCGATGACGCCGACCCAAGTGAAGTTCTCGGTCTTGAACCGCGCCCGTTTGTTCCCCAGAAGCGGCTGGAAGGCCGCCGACGACGAGAACATCGCCATGGCGGTGCCGTCCTTGGGCGCCTTGTTGTAGAGGTAGTTGGCGGCGATGATCCCCGACGCGCCCGGCATATTGCGGACGATCACCTTGGGCGTGCCCGGAAGGCGCTTCTCCACATGCTTGGCATAAAGCCGGCCGTAGGTGTCGTAGCCGCCGCCCGGCGGATAGGCGACGATCATGGCGATCGTCTTGCCATGGAAGAATGCCGCTTCGTCGGCGGTGGCGGGCAGGCTTGCGGTGCCCAAGGCAAAGCCCAGCAGGGGCAGGGCAGCAAGACGCAAGGACGATTTCAGATGCATGTTTCTCTCCCGTTGTAAGGGACCGCCTCTTGCCGGGCGGTGCCCCGATTGTTGTGCCCCGGCGCTGGCCGGCGACCGGCGCCTATAGCTCGGCGGCGATGACCTTTGCGGCTTCCGCCTCGACGGCGGTGCCCTTGAAGAAATCGCGGTTGAGCGCGGCATGCAGCTTCACCATGTTGGTGAACGTGAATTCGCGGAAATCGTCGTGGGTGATCAGTCCTTTCTCCACCAATTCATAGGATTCGGCCAAGGTTTCGGTCATGTCCGGGACGTCCCAGTGGGAGACGTCCGAGGAGAACAATGCCTGCAGCTTGGCGCCGCCGTGATTGCATTTGGCATTGAAGGCGTGGGCGATGGTGCGGTCGTCCGCCTCGCAGCCAAAGAAGAAGCGCGGCACGAACAGGTCATGGATGTCCTGTTCGGTCTCTATGCCCGCCATGGCCCAGTCGTCGATGCAATCGAGGTCCGGCATCATGCCGGGCCGGGCGCCCGGCGTGTTGCTCTTCTCCTTGAAGCGGTCGAGATACGGCGCGTATTCCTTGCCGCCGTATTTCTCCATCAGCTCGGCCAGAAGCGGCCGGTCGATTTGGCGCGGGTCCAGCCATTCGGAAAGCGCCTTGATGTTGCGCTTTTCCCAATGTTCGTAGAGGTCTTGATAGAGCGACACCGCCCAGTTGACCCCGCCTTCCAGCAGGCAGAAGCGAAGGTCGGGGAAGCGCCGGGTAACGCCGCCCAGGAACAGCGCCTTGCAGAAGGTCTCCCCGGCGGCGGCGAAGGCGCCGACATGGTTGAAGGTGTAGCTGGTGACGCTGCGCCGCGCCCCCCAGCGCTGGCCCGAGGCATGGGATGTCGGCGCCACCTTCAGCTCGACGCATCTCTGCCAGACCGGGTCGTAGTCGTAGGCGGAATCGAGGGCCAGGGAATCGACCCATTGGGAATAGGGGGCGAGCTCCGGCGCCTTTTCCTCGATGATCGGGATCGGCCGGGTCACCACTCCGTCGATCATGATCGCCTTGAAGCCCAGTTCGCCGACGCAGAAATCCAATTCCGCGATGGCCTCCTCCGGGGTTCGCATGGGGATGATGGCGGCCGGCGTCATGCGGTCGGCATGGCGGGCGAAGCGGTCCCAGTTCATCAGGTTGACGGCGCGGCAGCCGGCGCGGCGGATCTCGTCGTTGCGTTCGCCGATCAGGTGGAACTGGGAGGTATAGACAACCGCGTAATCGATGCCGATCTCATCGAACCGGGCGCGGAACAGATCGGGCAGCATGGCGGTGGCAAGGTCGACGGTGTTCTTGGCCGGCATGGTCCAAAACGGCGGGCGCCCGATTCGCTTATGCATGCGTTCTTCAGGGCTGGACGCATGCCAGGCGCGCTTCATGCGCTGTTTGACGTAGGTGTCGGTCAGCTCAGGCCCGGCGACCTCGCGGAAATATTCGACCACCTCAGGATGGTATTCCTGGGTGTGCCCGTCCCCGTCGATCACCGGATGGCCGACCTTCTGGCGCACCTGGAGCGAACGCGATTCCGATTGATCCAATGGCATGACCGTCTCCTTCCCTTTGCTGCGGCACGTCTTTCCAGGTGGCCCGATATCCCATCACTGCGACATGTCGTCGGTTTGAGCAAACCATAGGCGAGAGTGCGGTCCTTTGGAACATCGACGTTGCGCCATGGGACCGGGGGCGGGGGTCCACCAGACGGGCGCGTGCGGGACCGGGCGTCCCGACGCCTCGGTGCGACGTCTGGCGGAGCGCGAAAGCCTCTCCAAAAAAATTTTCTTTTTTGTGCGCGCCGCGGACGCGGCAGGGTTACCCGCATTGTAACCATAGTCGATTTTTTGGGATTAACCCCTTGATTTACCCAAGAAATCTTATGATGATTAACATGATAGTAATATTAACCGTTTTATACCTTCGATTTTCTTAAATTTTTACTTAATTTATTTGCAACTTTTACCTAAATAAGATCCGGCATCGATGTATTGGACTCGTTGGAGACTGGTCATGTTGGCGTATTCAAGTCGCTTAAAGAAGTTTGCTCCCGAAAAGGCCCGCGGTGTTGGCGCCAAGGGCGGCGGCATGTTCTGGACCCTCAGGAGGCGCCAGCATCCCCGTTTCGAAATCCCGCTGGAAGGGGTCGTTCGCAAGGGCGAGAAAACCGTCCCCTTCCGTCTGCGCAATATCTCGGCCGGCGGTGCGCTGATCGAGATCGACTCGGCCGACCTGTTCGAGCTCAACGCCCATCTGCGGATCGGTCATTCGGCCACCATGGAGATTCCCGATATCGGCACCTTCAAGGCGCGCCCGACACGGATGCATTGGAAATTCGCCGGCTTCTCCTTCGAAAACGGCAACGCGGAAATCGGCGCTTTCATCAAGCATTGGACGGAAGCACAGGTGCAGCCCGCGCGGCCCAATTGAGCCGTCATATTCAACCGAGATCCCTTCCCTGCCAAGCCCAAGCCCAAGCCCAAGCCCAAGCCCTACAACGCCGTCCCAGCAAGAGCCGGGGCGGCGGCTTTTCAATCCACGGGAAGGAATAGGTCCTCGACCGGCATCGGCGCGGGGATCATCGCCTGCTCGGCGAGGTATCCGATGAAGGCTTCAAGTGTCGTGCGGTTGGGTTCGATGCCGTAGGGCCAGCAATCGTCGCCGAAGACCTCGCGGATCACCTCCACCTCCTTCCACATCCACGGCAGCATGTAGCGCAGCGTCCCTTCGTGGCGCAGGCGCGCCAGCGCCAGGTCGCGGGCCGCGATGAAGGCGTCGAACAGGCTTTTTGCGATGAAGGGGTTGGCTTCATACACGGCGCGGCGCAGGACGACGACGTGCATCGCCGGAAAGATGCCGGTACGTTGGTAATAATCGCGCTCGACCGCCGGGAAATCGGGGAACAGGCGCACGAGATCGGGATGCCGGCCGAGGGAGGACGGCACCACGGAGCCCATCGTCGCATCGACGGCGCCCTCCTCAAGAAGCCGGCGCAGCGGTTTGCCGGTCTGGTTGACCTCGATATCGGCCGGTTCAAGAAGGGCCTGGGCACTGGGGTTGGGGTTGGTGCCGGGGCGCTCCATCTCACCCTGCACCCAGTGGATGCGGGTGAGATCGACGCCGTAGTCATGGGCCAGGAATCCCCGGACATAGACCGCGGCGGTGGAGGTGTACATCGGCGTGCCGACCCGCTTGCCTTCCAGGTCCTTGGGGCTTTCGATCCCCGCCTTGCGGTTGACCACCACCGAGGAGTGGCGGAACACGCGGGAGGGAAACACCGGGATCGCCACCAGCGGGCAATCGCCCGCCGCCGCCCTTGTCACGTATTCGGCGCAGGACATTTCCGACGCATCGAAGCGCGCCTCGTTGGTCATGGCGTGGAAGATCTCGCGCGGCCGGTCGTTGATGACGAAGGAAAGGTCGATCCCGTCCGGCCGCACTTCCCCAGTGTAGAGAGGCAGGACCCGGTCGTAGAGGCCGGAAGCGAAGGTCAGCGGCAGGCCGGGCATGACCGGTGCGGCGCCGGGGGGCGGCGTCGCGCCCTATTCCGGGATGGCGGCCAGCAGGTCGGCGAGGTGGCCCTTCCAGATGCGGTCGATGGCCCAGCTGCGCCGGGCGCCGTCCAGGATCAGCTCTTGCTCCGCCTTATGGGTCGCGTATTTCGCGGCGACATCCATCATCATATGGGCGTGTTCCACGTCGGCTTCGGTGTGTTCGACATTGACCGCCTGCTTTTTCAGCGGAATCCCCGCCTCGTCGCGCATCTTGACGCCAATGCGGCGCGACATGGCGCCGTCTTTCAGGATCTCATCGGAATTGCTCAGCTCCAGCGCCGAAGATGCCGCCAGGCCCGACAGCCAATGGCTGGTGCGCGCCAGATGCAGCCAGGCGTAGCAGCAGGTGAGGCAGCCGTCGGACGGACCGATGCGCTCGAAATCCTTGGGCTTGAGGCCGACGGCGGCCCCTTCCTGGAAATTCATGGTGTAATGATCGGCCTTGCCGATCGACGGATCGCCGTCAAGCTCGTCACGCTCATGCTCCCAGATCAGGTGCTTGATCGGCATCGGCGCCACCGACTGGACCTGGGCCCAACATTCGCGCCGGTTCACGGTCCAATGGGTGCGCTGGATGACGTACATCCGGGCGCGCTCCAGGGTGAACTTGAGGCCGAGCAGGCGCTTGAAGGGATCCGAATCGAACTGCGCGTTGGCCAAGCGGACGAGTTCGTCCTCAAGCGCCTTCAGGCTGTCGCTGGGTTTTACGGCCGTTGCCATATCCGTCTTCCTTCCGCGTTGCTTTCGAATATTCGCCCTGCGCCCTACGACTCGCCGCGCACGACCTCGCCCGGGGTGTGGGTGACCTGCCAGACCAGGGCCGGGGTGTCCCCGGTGTTCTGGAACTGCTCGTGCTCGCGGTCGCCGACCAGGGCGCAATCCCCGGCCTCAAGCCGCTTTTCGGTGACCGTACCGTCGGCGTGTTTGGTGCGCACGGTGAACTCGCCCTCGATCACGTAGAGCGCCTGGCTGGTGCCGTCGTGGAAATGGAATTCGTTGCCTTCGCCGGGCTGATACTGGATGCGCCCAACGGTCAGGATTTCGTCCTGGATCAGCACCTTGCGCCGTCCCCCTTTGACCGTTGTCAGATCGTCACCGGGCCGCCACACCTTGGTCATTTCCGTCACTGCTTAAGCCTCCCTGTTCATTGGGCCTCAGACCTCCGCGGTGGCCCCCATCTTGTCGAGCAACATCTGTTCGTCCATGAATTTGCTCATGTGGCACGGCGCGCCGTGCTTGGCGAGCTCGTCCAGATAGATCTTGTGGATGCGCGGGTCCTGGTCTTCGTACTCGATCTGCCGCCCGCCGTCCTTGACGCTGACGCCGAGCGCCGCCGCCTGCTTCTTGCGCTCGCCGGTGAAGGGAAAGCGCCGGTTGCCGAGATTCATGGCGAGATAGCGGGCCCATTCCGGGCTGGTATTGAAATGCTGGTGATACATCATGTCCGGCGGCGCGAAGACGACGCCGTGGCGCCAGTCGATGCGCACCATCTCCTCGTCGTCCGGGTACCACATCAACGAATAGCCGGAACCGGTGACGTTGAAGATGAAGAAGTCGGGGCCGTGACGGTGCGCCTTCTTGTAGGTGCCGACCGGCATGGCCGAGCAATGCGCCTTCATCACCCCGTTGCCCAAAAGGAACTGGATGGAGGTAGAGCCCGGACCGCGGTCGTCCTGGGGCTTCAGTTCGAACCCCGCCATGTCGGCGACGAAATTGGTCTCCCACAAGGTCGGCCCACGGTCGAGGGTGTATTCCTGGCCGTCGCCCTCGAAATAGCCGTCGGGCCCGAGCCGCTCGGGAAAGCCGTTGTCACAATTGAAGATCAGGTCTTCGCTCATGAACAGGTTGTAGACCAGCGGAAGATAGTTGCAGCAGGCGAGAACGGCCGGCGCATCGCCGGAGCCGTTGAACAGCCGGTAGCGCGCGTTCAGCGGCAAGGCGAACAGGCTTTTCGGTCCCCATTCGAAGGTGCGCATGGTGCCGTCGGGGCCTTCGATCTGGGTCGATCCATGGCCGTCCAGCACGTAGACCAATTGTTCGTAAAGATGCCTGAGCGGGGCCGAGGAACCGCCGCCCGGGATCTTGTAAAGGAACAGGGTGGTAAAATCGGCGCGTGCCTTCAGGTGAATGATGGCGCCGTCCATGCCGTAACGCGGCCAGGGCCGGGTTTCCACGTCCAACAGGTCCACCCCATAGCCTTCGATGACCGGCACAGGTTCCGCGTCGGCCCAATCTTCGTAGGGGTCGATCAGGACCCTCGGGTTCGCAATCGGTGTGCCGCTGGCCATCTTGCCGTTCCCTCCAAATCGGTTGCCGCCCGGACGGGGCCGAATCCAATGACCTCGATAAGGCCGGTTTTTTTGATTATCGTGAATCGGGACCGAATATTCAAACGGATTGCCGGGTGGTGGCGCGGTCCGATATCTCCTAGTCCAGGTAGCCGATTTCCCGCCAATAGGCTTCCGCGGCCGGATGCAGGGGGACGCGCAGCGGCCCGTCCTCGCAATCCTTGCACATGCGCTCCAACGGCAAGGGGCCCTCGTATTGCCAGGGAATCAGGTGCTTGCGGGCCTCGAAGGCGGTGCAGATCTGTCTCACCAGGACGTCGGGCGCGTCCTCATGGACCACGACGGGCCAGCCAGAGAAGTCCAGGGTCGTGATGTCGCCGGGAAATCCGGGGAACGTCTCCTTGCGGGCGATGTGGCGGATGTGGCCGATCTCCTCCAGCTTCCGGATGGTCTCTTCACGCATGTTGAGCACCTTCATGCCGGCGGCCACCGCGTCGTTGCCCCAGTTGAAAGCGGATTCGTCGAACATCGCGTTGAGCTCACCCTTCAGGACGCCTTCGAACTTGGGCGTTCCGGGGTGGGGAATGCCGCCCTCGCGCAGGTCCGCCCCGCCCCATTCGCGCAGGTCTTCCATGGTGAAGCCGGCGGCGGCGCAGAGGTCAAGGAAGGTCTGCGTCAGCCAGTGGTCCGTCTGGCCGCGCAGGCCGACGCGCAGCGGGTAGCGCCGCTCGGCGATGTCTTCGACATATTCCAGCCCGGTGTCGGCGCGGACCATGAACAGGCAGAGGTCGAAGGAAGGAATGACGGCGATGGTGCGGACAGGCTGGGGCTCGGTGAACGGCGCGTTGCCGCGATAGGCGACGCTCAGCGCCGAGGACGGATTGGTGATGGCAAGGGTGGACGTGCCCGCGACCACCTCCGCGACCCCGGCATTGGTGGCGGAACCGAAAAGGGCGACCGGCCAGCCCTCGGT
>JAOTVC010000078.1 GCA_029863585.1 Alphaproteobacteria bacterium
ATCGGGCAGCCCAAGGCGCGCGGCGGAGACGGCGAAGCCGCTCATGAAGGTCAGCGGGAAGCCCGCCCGTTCGATCAGCCGCGCCGAATAGGCATCGAAACAGCACGGCATCACGGTCAAACCCGGCGCGGCGAGCAACCGGCCGAGCCGCGCCGCCGGGCTCTGCCCCGCCTCAGCCGAGCCGCTCACTGGGCTGCCTCCCGACTCTCAAGGTCGGGGCCCGGGCGCAGATTGGGTGTGCCGAGGGTGAGGCGGAACACCGTGCCCTCCGGCCCGGTCGAGGCCAACTCGATGGCCCCGCCATGGGCGTCGAGAATTTCCCTGGCGATGGAAAGGCCGAGGCCCGTTCCACCCGCGCGCACCGAACCGGAGAACGGCTTGAACAGGTTCTCGAGCGCTTTTTTCGGCAAACCGGGCCCGTCGTCCCGCACCTCCAGCACCACCGGCGCCTCGCCCGCGAGAGCGATGGTCACCGCCCCGGCGCCCGCCTCGGCGGCATTCTTGACCAGGTTGGCGAACACCCGGAACAACTGGTTGCGGTCGGCCGTCACGGACAATCCCTCGGGCATGTCGAGCTTCAAGGCGAGATGACCGTCGGCGATCTGCGGCACCGCCGTCGGCACCTCTGCCAGCATCTCGGTCAGGGCGAAGGTGGTTGGGTTCAACTCCCCCGCCTCCTTGGCGTAATTTAGCGTTTCGGTGCAGAACGTGACCGCCCGGTCGAGCGCCCCCACCAGGGTCGGCGATGCCCGGCGCACCTCCGGATCGTCGCTGGCGGCCAGACGCTCCGAGACCAGCCGAGCGGTCGCCAACATGTTCCTGAGGTCGTGATTGACCTTGGCCACCGCCTCGCCCAGGGCGGCCAGATGCTGGCGCTGGCGCAACGCCGCGCGCAGCCGCGCCTGCATGGTGGCGAGCTCCCTCTGGGCCATGCCGATCTCGTCCGAGCGGGTACTTGCGCCGATCGCGGCCGCGGGATCGTTGGGGTTTTCCCGGAAAGACATCATGGAGCTGGTGATCCGCCGCATCGGCACGACCATCAGGAAGTAGAGGCTGAAATAGACCAGCACCGCGGTGAACACGGAAATCGCGACCGACAGCACCAGGATGCGTCCGCCATAGGCGAACATGACGGCACGGAGCGGCGCTTCGTCGACCACGACTTCGACCATGATGCCCGGCTGCTGCGGCGACTTCCCCATGACCCGCAGCACCCGGTTCTCGGTCCGGGTCAGGGTTTCGAAGGCGCTCATGATCATCCCGAAGAAGGTATTCTTGCTGAGGTCCACCGTGGCATTGATATTGGGCGGCATGTCGGAGGACAGCATCAGCACCTTCGAGCCGGGCTTCTGCAGGATCACGCCATAGGCCCGGACATGGCGAAGCAACTCACGCTCCAGATCCTTGCTGACCATTCCCTGGGGCGTCGCCTCCAAGGCCAGGGTGGCGAGATGGGCGGCAGCGATGCGTTCCTCGAACCAGGATTGGCGGAATCGGGCGATGGACGGCGCGAAGATGAAGACTTCCGCCAGCATGATGAAGAACACCGTCAGCACCAGAAGGCGCGCAGACAGCGATCGGGCCAGCGGCGGCAAGCGTGTAGGGGTGTTTGCCATTGGCGGACTCTAAACCACCCGATCGCCGGTTCAAACGGTTCAGTTGGCGCCGCTCCGCCGACGCCGGGCCGATCGCGCCCGCGGCCCCAAATCCACTCCGGTCCCTGGTCCAAACGTCATCGGCACGGCGCCGCGGAACGGAGCCGTGCCGATCAAGGGTCGGCGGGGGACCCGACCCGCCGTCAACTCAGGGGTGTAGTTTACTTTGCCCCACACTTGGCCTTCTTGGCTCCGCACTTGGCGGCGCAGGGGTTCGCTGCACACCCGGCCTTCGCCTTGGTGGCCCCGCACTTGGCGGCGCATTTCGCACCGCATGCGGCCTTCTTGGCCGCACACTTGGCGGCGCAGGGGTTCGCACCACAGGCCGCAACCTGATAGGGAGCCGTGTTATCGGGCGCGGCAACGGCGGCGGGCAGAGCGACCGCGGTCGCGGCAGCGGCAATCGACAGGGCAGTCAGGGACTTCTTAAGCATTGGGATCTCCTTGAAAGATCGTTCTCCATTAACAGGTCGGTGCCCGGCCTATACCGGAATAAACGCCTGTGGCCGAAGGGCACCTAACCCGACACGCGTATTGAGCGGCAAGGACCCCGATGAATCCAATGAACTCAAATCACGTTCTCGTGAAAACGCCGGAGATCGGTTAACCCATGCGCAACAGGGTGCGGACGATCCAGCGGGTGCGGGAGGAAAACAGGCTCGGCGTATAGAAACTGCCCGCCGCCCGCTTGCTGATCTCGGACAGGGTGGGATAGGGCGCGATGACGGAAGCCATGTCCTTGATCTTGAGCTTCCCCTGGACCGCGAACACCCAAGGCAGGATCAGTTCCCCCGCATGGGGGCCCACGATCGACGCGCCCAGCACCCGGCCGCGCCTGCCGACCACGACCTTGATCGCGCCGTCGACGCGGCGTTCCGCCCGGGCGCGGTCGATCTCATCGAAGGATGCGCGCAGGATGGTGGGTTCCGGCCCGGCGTCGCGCGCCGCCGCCTCGCTGAGGCCGACATTGGCCAGTTCCGGGTCGGTGTAGGTCACCCAGGGAACGGCGGAATGATCGGCCTTGGCCGGCAGGCGGAACAGCGCGTTACGAATGACGATTCCCGCGTGATAGCCGGCCACGTGGGTGAACTGGTAGCCGCCCGCGACATCGCCGATGGCGAAGATCTTCTTGTTGGACGACCGCAGGCGGGCGTCGACCTCGATGCCCCGCGGCGAATATCGCACCCCCGCCGCGTCGAGCCCGAGTCCCTCGACATTGGCCGCCCGGCCGATGGCGACCAAAAGGTGCGAGCCCTCGATTCGCGGCGCCACGCCGTCGCCTTCCACCGACACGGCCACGCCGCCATCGGCGCCGGGCGCCACGCCGGTGACCTTGGCGCCTTCGTGGAGTTCGACGCCTTCCGCCAGGATCCTGCGGCGCACCACGTCGCTCAGCTCCGGATCGTCCTTATTGAGGATTGTAGCGCCCTCGACCACCGTCACATCGCAGCCCAGCCGGCGGTGCGCCTGGGCCATCTCGAGACCGATGGGCCCGCCGCCGACGATGATGAGGCGCCTCGGCGCCTCCTTGAGATCGAACATGGTTTCGTTGGTGAGATACGGCACCGTCTCCAACCCCGGGATCGGCGGCACCAGGGCGCTGGAGCCGGTGGCGATGACGAACCGCTTGGCCGCGACCGCGGTATCGCCCGCCTCAAGCTCGCGAGGTCCGGTGAAGCGCCCGGCCTCCTGCAGCACCGTGACGCCGAGCCCTTCGAAACGCGCCACGGAATCGTGGGGCGCGATGGCGGCGATGACGCCATGGACATGGGCATTGACGGCGGCGAAATCGACCCGCGCCGGGCCGCCGGCGATCCCGAACCGTTCCGCCGCGCTCATGCCGTGGGCGGCATGACCGGCGGCGAGCAGCGATTTCGAAGGGACGCAGCCGTAATTGAGACAATCGCCGCCCATCTTGCCCTTTTCGACCAGCACGCAGCGCGCCCCCATCTGGGACGCGCCCGCGGCGACGGAAAGCCCTGCCGATCCCCCACCGATGATGCAGAGGTCGGTCTCAATCCGGTTTGCCATGGATCAGCCCCCCTCTTTGGGCTGCCCGTTTTCGCCGCCCTTGATCTTCTTGTAGACGACCGGGATCAGCGACAGCACGGCCAGGCCGACGATCGGAATCAGGATGTCAGGCTGGAAGATGATCTTGAGATCGGGCATCTTGCCGGCATCGAACAGGGCGCCCAGGCCATTGCCGACGGACGCGTAGACGAAGCTTCCCGGGATGATGCCAATGGCGGTGCCGATCACATAGGTCCTGAGCGGCACGCCCAGGAAGGCCGGCACCAGGTTGACCACGAAGAACGGGAAGAGAGGCACCAGCCTGAGGACCAGGAGGTAGCTTAAGGCATTGTCCTGGAATCCCTTTTCCATGCGTTTCATCGCCGGCCCGGCGCGGGCCCGCAACGCTTCGCCAAGCGCGGTCCGGGCGGCGAGGAACAGGCCGGTGGCACCGACCGTGGCGCCGATCACCACATAGACGGTAGCCGGAAGGGTCCCGAACAAGAAACCGCCGGCAATCGTCAGCACCGCGCCGGTTGGAAGCGACACGGCGGTCGAGACCGCGTACAGCACGACAAACAGCAACGCCGCCCAAAGCCCGTATCGGCCGACGAAGGCGGTCAAGTCCTCGCGGTGTTCCTTCAGCGCTTCGAAGCTTACATAATCGTCGAGATCGAAGACGAAAAACGCGACAAAGGAGGCGATGAGAATGACGAGGGGAATCATGCGCCCCGGGGTAAAGGCCTTGGTCTTTTCTTGATCCGGGGCCTCTTTCGGGGCGGGTTCAGGCATGTCGTTTTGGGCCGCGTTTTCCGGTTTCGCTCCCTTGGGCCGCGCGGCTCTTCCTCTTTCGATTGTCCCATGCATGCTACATCAAACCTTCTTTCGATCTATATCGGGTTTTTACCGCCTATGGGCAGCCAGCACGGGGTGAATTTGACCGCGACACCCCGCTTAGTCCAATCAACCCCGTTCACCTATCGGTGAACTGCCGCAAACCAAGGATTCACGGCGATGCGGATTGACTTGGGCGCCTTAAGTCCCTATACAGCGGGCCTGTTTCGATAATTGGCCAAGTAAACGGAGCGCGACGTGAAACGCACTTTTCAGCCGTCCAAACTGGTCCGCAAGCGCCGCCACGGCTTTCGCCAGCGCATGTCGACCGTGGGCGGACGCCGGGTCCTTGCCAACCGGCGCAAGAAGGGCCGCAAGAGCCTGTCGGCCTGACCTTTCCCCTTTCCGATCCGATGCCGGCCCTCTACCGCCTGAAACGGCGTCCGGAATTCCTCCGGGTCGCGGGTTCGGGCCTGAAGGCGGCCGCCCCCGGGCTGGTCCTGCAGGCGGCGAAGCGCGAGGGCGGCACCGGCATTCGCGTCGGCTTTACCGCCTCCCGGCGGGTCGGCGGCGCGGTCGCGCGCAACCGGGCCAAGCGCCGCCTGCGTGCCGCGGCGGCGGATGTGATTGCGGCCCATGCCGCCGAGGGCTGCGATTACGTCCTGATCGCACGCCGCACGACATTGGCCCGGCCCTATCCGGCATTGACCCGGGACCTGGCCGGCGCGTTGAAGAGGCTTGATTTATATGACCGCGCGGAGAATAAAGAGGCGGCAAGAGCGGCGCGCGTGAAATCATGAAGACGATTGCAAGACTTATGGCCGGTACGATCCGGGTCGTTTCGGGCCTCGCGGCCTATTGCGGCATCGCCCTGGTTTGGGGCTACCGGCTCCTGATTGCGCCGCTGTTCCCCGCCACCTGCCGCTACAACCCGAGCTGTTCCGCCTACGCAATTGTGGCGCTCAGGCGCTTTGGGCCGATCAAGGGTACGCTGTTGGCCGGCCGCCGGCTGCTGGCCTGCCATCCGTGGGGCGATCACGGCCACGATCCTGTTCCCGAGGCGGTCACCTACCGCGATCTCTTTAGCCCGCAGCGGGGGCGGCCGTGAACGACCAAAAAAACCTCCTGATCGCCATCGTCGCCTCGATCCTGATCATGGTGAGCTTCCAGTATTTTTGGGAGAAGCCCAAGATCGAGGCCCAGCGTGCGAAGCAACAGGAAACGGTCAAGGTTCAGCCCCGAGCACCCGGCCAGGCCGGCACGCCGCAGGCCCAGGCCCCGGCACCCCAGACCACGCCGGGCCAGGCCCCGGCCGGCCCCGACGTCCAGTTGCCCAGCGCGCCGCAACAGGTGCCGGGCGCCGCGCCGGGCCAGGCGGTGCCGCCCGGAGGTCCCGTCGCTCCGCCAGCCGCCGCCGTCATCACGGGGCCCCGCGTGGCAATCGACAGCCCCAGCCTGAGCGGCTCGGTCGCGCTCAAGGGCGGCTCCATCGACGACATCATCCTGAAAAACTACCGAGTGGCCCCGGATCCCAAGAGCGCGCCGATCCGACTGCTGTCGCCGATCGGATCCACCAATGCCTATTACGCGAGCCACGGCTGGCTCCAGGGCTCGAAGGCGGTGACCGACGCCAACACCCTGTGGAAGGCGGACCAAAACCGCCTGACGCCAGAAAGCCCGGTGCGCCTGAGTTGGGACAACGGACAAGGGCTGCGTTTCACCCGCACCATCGCGGTGGACAAGGATTTCATGTTCACCATCACCCAGAAGGTGGAGAACCGTGGCACCCAGCCGGTGACGCTGACCCCGTATGCGGTCCTCAACCGCACCGGAACGCCCAAGACGACGGGCTTCTATATCCTCCATGAAGGACCGCTCGGCGTCTTCCAGGGCAAGCTGGAGGAATTAGATTATTCCGATCTCGCCGAGGCGCGCGAGATCAAGAAGACCACCCTGGGCGGCTGGATCGGCATCACCGACAAGTACTGGATGGCCGCGTTGGTGCCCGATCAAAAGGTGCGGATGAACGCCCGTTTCCTCCACTGGCAGGCCAACAGGACCGACAAATACCAGGCCGATTTCGTCGGCGCCCCCCAGACCATTCAGCCCGGTGGCAGCAGCGAAAGCACGTCGCGCATGTTCGCCGGTGCCAAGAAGGTGAAATTGCTCGCCGGCTATGCCGAGACGTTCAACATCATCCTGTTCGACCGGGCCATCGATTTCGGCTACCTGTGGTTCCTGACCAAGCCGTTCTTCTACGTGCTGGACTACCTGTTCCACCTGCTTGGCAATTTCGGCCTCGCCATTCTGGCCGTCACGGTGCTGGTCAAGCTGGTCTTCTATCCGCTGGCCAACAAGTCCTACCGTTCCATGAGCGAAATGAAAAAGCTGCAGCCCAAGATCATGGAGCTGAAGGAACGCTACGGCGACGACAAGCAGAAGATGAACATGGAGATGATGGAGCTGTATAAGCGGGAAAAGGTCAATCCGGCCTCCTCCTGCCTGCCCATCCTGGTCCAGATTCCGGTGTTCTTCGCACTCTACAAAGTGCTGTTCATCTCCATCGAAATGCGCCACGCACCGTTCTACGGCTGGATCCAGGACCTTTCGGCCAAGGATCCGACTTCGATCCTCAACCTGTTCGGGCTGCTGCCCTACGGCGTGCCGGTCTGGGTGCCGGACTTCATTTCCATCGGCATCTGGCCGTTGCTGATGGGAGCCTCCATGTTCGTGCAGATGAAACTCAATCCGGCACCGCCCGACCCGGTCCAGGCCAAGATCTTCATGTTCATGCCGATCTTCTTCACCTTCATCATGGCGCCCTTCCCCGCCGGCCTGGTGATCTATTGGACCTGGAACAACCTTCTGTCCATGACCCAGCAATGGATCATCATGAAGCGCATGGGCGTGGCGCCGGGCCAGAATTCGCCGAGCCAGACCTGACCGCCGGCCCGGGGGCCGGAATGACCGACACGCCCGACGACATCGACGAACGAGACATCGAAGCCGCGCGAAAGCTTTTCGCCGGCAGTTGCGACTTCATCGCCGGCGCCATGACGCCGGCGCAGCTGCCTCCCTGCGGCCTGGTCGAGATCGCCTTCGCGGGCCGGTCGAACGTCGGCAAGTCCAGCCTGATCAACGCGCTGACCGGACGCAAGGCGCTGGCCCGCACCTCTTCGACGCCGGGACGCACCCAGCAGGTCAATTTCTTCGATCTCGGCGGCCGGCTGGTGCTGGTCGACCTGCCCGGCTTCGGCTACGCCCGGGCTTCCAAGGGCAAGGTCGGGGCCTGGACCCGGCTGGTCATGCTCTACCTCAAGGGCCGCGCCTGCCTCCGGCGGGTGCTTCTGCTGATCGACTGCCGGCGCGGCATCGGTGAGGGCGACCGCGAGGTGATGAAGGATCTGGATCAGGCGGCGGTCAGCTACCAGATCGTGCTGACCAAGTGCGACATGCTGGACGGGCCGGCGCTGGCGGCCCTTCGCGAAGACATCCTGGCGGAGCTCACCAAACACCCGGCCGCCCACCCCGAAGTGCTGGCGACATCGGCCAAGGCCGATTCGGGCGTGGCGCATCTGCGGGTTGCGATCGCCGCCCTGGGCGGCCCGCCCGCCGCCGATTGAGCCCGCAAGTCCCTTTTGCCGCCGCTGTTTCCTTTGTCCCGATTGTGATCTAAAGTCCGCGCGCCATGACAGACAAAAAGCACCAACCCCACCCCAGTTGGCTGGAGAAGGCCCGGACCCTTTCCGAGGCGCTTCCCTATATGCGACGCTACGCCGAGGAAACCTTCGTCATCAAATACGGCGGCCACGCCATGGGAGATGAAGAGCTCGCGGAATGCTTCGCCCGCGACGTGGTCCTGATCAAGCAAGTCGGGATCAACCCGGTGGTGGTGCATGGCGGCGGGCCGCAGATCGGCGACATGCTGGAGCGCCTCAAGATCAAGAGCTCCTTCGTCGACGGCCTCCGGGTGACCGACCGAGCGACGGTCGAGATCGTCGAGATGGTTCTGTCGGGTTCGATCAACAAACAGGTGGTTTCCGCGATCTGCGCGGCGGGCGGCACCGCCGTCGGTCTTTCGGGCAAGGATGGCGGCCTGATCCAGGCGGAGAAACTGCGGCGCACCAGTCGGGAAACCGATTCCAATATCGAGAAGATCCTCGATCTCGGCTTCGTCGGCGAACCGGTCCAGGTGTTCCCTCATATCCTCGAGACCTTCGAGGCCTCCGATATCATCCCGGTGATCGCGCCGATCGGTGTCGGCACCCGGGGCGAAACCTATAATATCAACGCCGATACCGCCGCCGGCGCCATCGCCACGGCGGTGGGCGCGACGCGCTTCCTGCTGCTCACCGACGTGCCGGGCGTGTTGGACGCGTCCGGCGACGTGATCCCCGAACTGACCATCCGCCAGACGCGGCAGCTGATCGCCGACGGCGTCATCTCCGGCGGCATGATTCCCAAGGTGGAAACCTGCATCCAGGCTGTGCGCGGCGGTGTCGACGCCGCCGTCATCATCGACGGCACCGTGCCCCATGCGCTTTTGCTTGAAATTTTCACCGATGCCGGTGTCGGCACCCTGATCCGGGCCGACTGATCCGGGGGGACCGATCAGCGCCGAGCAATTGGCGCCGCCCTCATCCCGCGTAGAAGTCGAGCTGCCAGGTCATGTCCTCTTCGGACAAGGGAAAGTCCACGCCGTCCTTGGCCTGGAGAATCTCACGCGGCGGCACGTTGGCGAGGCGGGCCTGGAGCTTGATGGCGAAACGCATCCTGAGCCCCGCCTTCCAGGCCAGCGACGTGATCGCCTTGGCGCTGCGGGCATCGACGATGCGGGTCACCAGGGACGGCGGCATGCCCGCCATTAGGGCCAGCGCATGGACGACGAAGGCGCGGTTGCCGCTGGAGAGCTGTTCCTCGAGCTTGGCTTCGTTGAGCGTGCCGCTGGTATAGAGTTTTTGGACGTATTCCGCGGTATGGCCGCGGTCGACGCTGATATGCGCCCCCAGGAAGGCGCCGGTCTGCCCGTTCTCGTCGTCCGCCTGGTCCGGCCCGGGGTGTTCACCGGCATCGGGCTGAACTTCGATGCGGGCGCGCACCGCCCGGTCGATCAACCCGGCGGTGTCGGCATCGAGGTCTTCGCGGCGATGCAACATGGCGAGAACCTGGTCGGCGACGAACTCCGCCAGTTTCCGCGCCGCCCGGGGCGGCAGTTGGGGCCGCTGGGCAAGCGGCATCTGCCAGGTTTCCACTTCGCGCGACCCCTCGACGATCCAATCCAGCGTCTCCTCCCGGATCTGGGCCGAAGGATTGGCCAGCAGCGCCGCCACGGCACGCTCGTCGCGGGTCTGGGCGATGGCCTCGGACACCGCACCGGAAACATCGGCGCGCCGCGAGATCGCCGTCATGGTCCCGCTTTGGGCGGTGCTTTCGATAATCTCGAGCAGGTCCTCGTCGGTCAGCAGCGGCGAAAATTCCAGCACCGGAGCCGCGACCGCCAGTTCGGCATCGCCGGCCAGGCGTTGAATCACGTGACGCGGGGCGTCGGCGACGTCCTTGACCGCCTCGGCCAAGGCCTGGCGCACCCGCGCCAGCTCATCCTGGGCCAGGATTTCCAGCGCCTCGACGGTCATGGCACGGATCTGTTCCCGCGCATCGGCGCTGAGATGCGGCGTCAGCCGGGCGATTTTCTGGGCCAGCTCGCAGCGCACCTCCTCGTCGCCGTCGCGCGCCAAAAGCACGTCGGCATGGGCCGGGGCGGCGTCGTTGAGGGCGATCTCCCGGCGCACCACCGGCGAGGGATCTTCGGCAAGGTAATAGAGTATTTCGGGGCGCACGTCGGTGCGGGCGGCAAGGCGGCGGCGTTCCTCGACGTCCGGATGGCGTGCGAGCTCCCGCGATTCTTCGTAGGAGATCGGCCCGTCCTTCTTGCGCCGGGCCAGCAACCTGGAGGAAAACAACTTCATCCCTGTCGCACCTCCGCAAGCTCGATGGCATCCGCCGGGTCGGCGATGGTGAAGCAGCCCTTACCCCGCTGCTTGGATTCGTACATGGCGACATCCGCGCGCGCCATCAGGGCCTCAAGCGTCTCATCGCTGCCCGGCTCCAGGATGACGATCCCGAGCGACACGCCGAGCGGCGCTTCGGGATTGCCGGAATAGGCCTTCAGCGCCTCGGCCCGGCTCAACAGGTCGCGGGCGCGCGACGCGGCGCTTTCCGCGCTGGTGTTCTCAAGCCACAGGGCGAATTCGTCGCCGCCGATCCGTGCCACCAGATCGCCGCCCCGGGTGGCGCTTTCGAGCAGCCGTGCGAGATCGCAGATCGCGGCATCGCCGCGCTCATGCCCGTGGGTGTCGTTGACCTGCTTGAAATTGTCGAGGTCGCAATAGACCAGGGCGCCCGGCTCGCTGCCCTGAACGACACGGGCATGGCGGCGGCCCAAATCGGCGACGAAACTGCGCCGGTTGAGAAGTCCGGTCAACCCGTCGGTGCGCGAAAGCACCTCCAGCCGCTCGTGCTGGACCGCCTGTTCGATGGCGATGCCGAGATGCTCCGCGGCGCTGATCGCAAGATCCAGTTCGTCCTCGGTCCAGCGGCCGATCGCGGCATCGCGCCACAGCACCAGGACGCCGTTGACCGCGCCGCCGTGCTGGGTGGCCAAGGCCAGGCCATAGCCGCCGTCGACCTCCGACGTGACGGCCCGGGGGACTTCCATGGCCTTATCGAGGAAGACCGCGCCAAGGCGGTCGCCCGGGCCGGTTCCGGAGGCCACCGCCTGGTACGCCTCGCCGCCGTCGACCCGGTAGATTTCCGCATATTCCGCCGTCAGCGCCCGGGAAATCGCCTTGGCCGCGGCATTCATCATGCCCAGCGGATCGGCCTGGTCGCGGATGGTGCGGACGATATAGCCGAACAGGCGTTCGCGGCCGTGGGCCCGGGCCAGCGCCGCGTCGCGGTCGCGGTCTTCCGTCACATCGCGGCAGATGCCGCGCGCGCCGCGCCAGCGGCCCTTGTCATCGGTGACCGGCCGCACGCTGATGGCGAGGCAGGCTTCGCGCCCGTCGGCACGGCGGAACCAGACCTCACCGCTTTGCACGGGATAGCGCGACAGGAACGGGTTGGCGGCGGCGCTGCGGATCGAGACGGGTTCGATCTCCGCCGTCGGCTCCCCCAGGAAGGCGCCGGGCGCACGGCCGAGAAGGTCATCGGCGCGCCATCCCAAGGCACCCGCAGGAGAGACGAAAGCGAAGTTGCCGTCAGGCCCGACCTCCCAGGCGAAGTCGCTGGAGATTTCCACCAGATCCTTGTAGCGCTGGCGCGATTCGGTGAGCGCGTCGCGCAGGTTGGCGTCCATTGCCGAGGCGGACTGCCGCTCCGGGGCTGCCCGGCGGGCCCGCGGCCAGTTCTTGAACAACCCCGCCATCATCGCTTCAGACCGCCCGGGACATCTTGCGGATCCGATCGCTCGACCGCGGCGCTTCGAAGTCCGACACGTTGAACGACGGCCGCCCGAATAGGTAGCCCTGGCCGAAATCCACGCCGCAATCCTTGAGGAAGGGCACGTAGCTCTCCTCTTCCACCATCTCGGCCACGGTGGCGATCCCGAGATCGTTGCACAGGCCGGCCATCGCCCTCAGGAAGGCGACGCCCTTTGCCGTCCTCTGGGCCCCCTTGACGTAGGCCCCGTCAATCTTGACCACGTCGACCTCAAGGTCTCGCAGGTATTGGAAGGCCGCGGCGCCGGCGCCGAAATCGTCGAGACAGACCTGATGGCCGGCCTTGCGGAGGCTCTGCAGGGCCGCGTTGACCTTGCCGAGATCCTTGATCTTGGCCGATTCGGTCACCTCGAACAGGATGCCGTCACGGTGGCCGCGGTATTGCTGCAGCAGCCGGTGCAGGGCGGAGACGAAGGTTGGATTGCCGACCGAGGAGCCGGAGATATTGACCGCCACCTTGTACCGATGGCCCTGCATGCAAGCCCGATCGATCCATTCGAAGACCTTGGCGCACATCGCCAAGTCGAAATCGCAGATCAGCCCGGCCTGCTCGGCGAAGGTGATGGTTTCATAGGGGCTCTTGTTGCCGGATTCGACGTTGAACCGGGCGAGCGCCTCGAAATGGTGGGGCCGGCGGGTCTGGAGATCGACGATCGGCTGAAAGGCGATGGCGAATTCCGCATTGTTCAGGATGGTGCGGAATTCGGAAATCCGGTGGACGGTGGTGTCGACCATGGATTCGAGACCGTCCGAAAGGCTGGAGATGGAAAACTCATTCGGATCGGTCTCGGCGAACTGGGTGAAGATATAGCCGAGCGCCTTGGCCGCCTCGCCCTTGCGTATGATCGCCTTGTCGAGACCCAGCGTGCTGTGCCCGACATCGACGCCGGTCTTTTCGGGGTCCGCCTCGCGGGCGATGTCGGCGACGCGATTGACCAGGATGCTGATGTCGAGATCCTGATGATGGATCAGGCCGTAGCTCCTTGAATCGATCTCGCCGGCCAGCTCGCCACCGACGGCCGACGCCCGCAGGGCACCGCCGATGGCTTGGTTGAGGCTTTTCCGGCCCGCCGCGGGAAGTCTTTGGCGCAGGTCGTCGATGCCGCGAAGCTGCACCATGGTCAGCTCGCACTCGCCCTGCTCGTAGGCCAGTTCGGCGAGCTTTTCGCCCGCCAGCTTGGCGAAGGTGCGGGAATCGGGGAGCCCCGAATCCATCAGCCCTTCGGAATTCGGCGCGCTGAAGGCGACCGCGTCCGCGGCGCCCAGGCGCAGGCCGAGAAAATAATGATTGTCCATTTCCGCCAGGCGATAGCCCAGCATCAGCATCGGCGGCGTGGTTCCCAGTACGCCTTCGAGACGCAGGACCAGGCCGTTGATCCTGGCGCCGACGCCGGAAATGGCCAGCGCCTCCTCCACCATCGCCCGGTCGTTCAGCGCGACGACACTGATGAAAGGTCGGCCCACCAGGTCGTCATTCGTCATGCCGAGAAGGGCCGCGGTCGAGCCCCCCGCGAACACGACCTCGCCTTCGCCGTCCAGTTCCAGGAGCACGTCCGCGGAGGAGAATGCGAGGGCGACGAAGCGGTCCCGGTCCTGACGCAGGGCGGCAAAACTATCCATATGTTGCTGATCTGCCACGGTTTTTCGCGTGTCCTCGCAGGCCTGATCCGGCGCGGGCGCCGGTTCCCCGATGGTCGGGAGCTCCCCCCGGCCAAAATACGGCGGAACGGCTTAATGAAACGTTACGCAGCCGCTGAGAGGCTTGGCTTTCATGACTTTGCGAGACCGCGACCGGGACGAGGGCCCGCGCCGGGGGTCCTTGTATTCGCCTGCCGGAGCCACCACACTAGGGCGATGATCGAGCCCCCCTCCTCCGAGAGCGCCGGATTCGCGGATATCGAGCACTGGGTGTTCGACCTCGACAACACGCTCTATTCCGCCGAATGCCGTTTGTTCCACCAGATCGATCGGCGCATGGGGGAATACATCGCCGCCCTGTTCGACATGAGCTTTGACGCCGCCCGGCGCCTGCAGAAGGACTATTTCCGCACCCACGGCACGACGCTCCGGGGCCTGATGACGAACCACGGCATCGACCCGGCGGACTATCTCGATTACGTCCACGATATCGACCTCACCGCGATCGACCCCAGCCCGGCGCTCGACCGCGCCATCTCGCGCCTGCCCGGCCGCAAGGTGATCTTCACCAATGCCGACCGCAAGCACGCGGAACAGGTCATCGGGCGCCTCGGCATCGCCCGGCATTTCGACGGCATCTTCGACATCTTCGACGCGGATTTCGTGCCGAAGCCGGATCCCGGCATCTACGGCGCCTTCGTCGAGCGCCACAAGGTGCGGCCCGAGCGCGCCGTCCTGTTCGAAGACACCGCCGCCAACCTGGCACCCGCAGCGGCGCTCGGCATGACCACGGTGCTGGTCCGCCCCGGCGAGGACGGCGTCGTCAACGACCCAGGCGCCCCCCACATCCACCATGTGACCGACGACCTCGCCGCCTGGCTGACAGACGCGGTGAGCGCCCTAAACGGCAAAGATTAGCGGCACGCCCGCGGAAGATCGTTATTCGCGCCTGGATGCCTTTCCCGGCCCCGTCTCGGGTTTGGACGTCAATCTGATCAGGGCGATCTCGGGCGGCATGTTGAACCGGATGGGCAAGATGCTGGTGCCGATGCCGCTGGTCACATACATCGTCTTGCCAAGTTCGCGGATCAATCCGTAAGCATGGCGCAGCGGGGCGCGGCCCGGACTGATCAAGGCGCCGACCCACGGCAGGAAAACCTGCCCGCCGTGGGTGTGGCTGGCCAATGTCAAAACCGCCCGCGCCGGAACATCGGGAAATATCGCCGGATCATGGGTGAATACGATCACCGGTTCGCCGCTCGGCAGCCTGGCGAGGGTTCGGGCGGGCTGAGGGTCGCGGGTCGTGTCATCGGCGATCCCTGCGAGCCAGACCCGTCCTGAGGGCAGATCCACCGGCAATGCCTGATTTTCCAGGACGGGGATACCGGCTTGGGTCAGCGCCTTTTCGACCCGCGGCCCGTCCAGCCACCAGTCATGATTTCCCAAAACCGCGAACACCCCGTGACGTGCACGAAGTCGTTTGAGCCGGTCCGCGGTCCGTTCGGGCGAGACGAACCGGCCCCAGACGACGCCATGGATTACGTAATCGCCCAACAACAGGATGAGATCGGGCTTGAGCGCATTGATCCGATCCACCACCTCATTGATCTTATCCAGGCCGGTATGGGGCGCCCCGCTGTGAAGGTCTCCGATCACGGCGATGCGGAGCGGCGGTCTCCCGCCGGGCCAGAGCGGCGAGACGACCTCAACCGTTCGAACCGTCAACAGACCAGGTTCGATCCCGAACGCCCATGTCGCAAGACCGCCACTTAGGACCAGAAGCGAAAGGGCAACCCCTCGCCACCATCGCTTCGCCTTGCTCCTCTTCCGGCGGCCTTGTTCGGTCATCGATCGCGCTCCTCAAATCCTGAAGTCGCTCCCCTGGTGCCTGCGAAATCCGGCGCCAAAGTGGCCCTGCCGGGACCATTTGAGGGCTCCGGTTCCGGAGCGAGGCACCTTGGTGCCCGCGAGGTTGACTAAGGCCCGGCTCTCGCCCATCTTTGCGCGGCCCGCGGGTCAAGGCGGCGGCGGAAGAAACAACGAGGCGAAACACCCAGATCATGGCTTACGAAGACTTGGAACGCGCCGTCGGCGGCGCATGGGAAGAGCGCGAGGGGCTGGGACCCGACACCAAGGGCGAGGCGCGGGACGCGGTGGAGCAGACGCTCGACCTGCTCGATTCCGGCCGACTGCGCGTGGCGGAAAAGATCGACGGGTCCTGGACCGTCCACCAATGGGCCAAGAAGGCGGTGCTGCTGTCCTTCCGGCTTTATGACATGGCGCCGATCCCCGGCGGCCCCACCGATCCGGTGCGCGGCGAAAGCCCCTGGTTCGACAAGGTCCCGTCCAAGTTCGCGGGCTGGGGCGACAAGGAGTTCCGGGCGGCCGGCTTCCGCGCGGTGCCGAGCTGCGTCGTGCGGCGGTCCGCCTTCATCGCGCCGGGCGCGGTGTTGATGCCGAGCTTCGTCAATCTCGGCGCCTATGTCGGTGCCGGCACCATGGTCGATACCTGGGCGACGGTGGGCTCCTGCGCCCAGATCGGCGCCAACTGTCACCTGTCGGGCGGCATCGGTATCGGCGGCGTGCTGGAGCCGCTGCAGGCCGGACCGGTGATCATCGAGGATCATTGCTTCATCGGCGCGCGGTCGGAGGTCGCCGAGGGCGTCGTCGTCGAGGAAGGCGCGGTGCTCTCCATGGGCGTGTTCCTCGGCGCCTCGACCAAGATCGTCAATCGCGACACCGGCGAGGTCACCACGGGCCGGGTACCGGCCTATTCGGTGGTGGTGCCGGGCACCCTGCCGGGCAAGCCGCTCGCCGACGGCACGCCGGGCCCGTCGCTCTACTGCGCGGTGGTCGTCAAGCAGGTCGACGAACAAACGCGGTCCAAAACATCGATCAACGACCTGTTGCGGGACTAGTCGGCAATGACGGATGCCCCCGTTCAGTCCCTCGTCCACCCGCTCGATCTCGCCCAGCGGCTGATCCGCTGCCCCTCGGTGACGCCGGCGGACGAAGGGGCGCTCGACATCCTTCAGGCCGCGCTGGAGCGCCTCGGCTTCGCCTGCACCCGCTTGCCGTTCGCCGAGGACGGCACGCCGGAGGTCGACAACCTCTATGCCCGCATCGGGAACGAGGCGCCCAATTTTTGCTACGCGGGCCACACCGACGTGGTCCCCGTCGGCCGACCCCAGGGCTGGAGCAAGGATCCCTTCGCGGCCGAGGTGATCGACGGCGTGCTGTACGGCCGCGGCGCCTCGGACATGAAGGCGGGGATCGCCGCCTTCGTCGCCGCCACCGCGCGGTTCCTCGAGGAGCGCGGCGGCAATTTCGGCGGCTCCATCAGCCTGCTGATCACCGGCGACGAGGAAGGGGTCGGCACCAACGGCACCCGTAAGATGGTCGAATGGCTGAAGGAAACCGGCGAGACCCTGACCCATTGCCTGGTGGGCGAGCCCACCAATCCGGAGCAGCTCGGCGACATGATCAAGGTCGGGCGACGCGGCAGCCTGGTG
>JAOTVC010000256.1 GCA_029863585.1 Alphaproteobacteria bacterium
ACCTGCAGCATGACCTGCTGCGCCGCGGCCACCCGCATCATGTTCGTCACCTTGCCGGGCGCGAAGCGGGAGGCGACTTGCATGGCCTGATCGGCAGCCGCCCCACTGGAAACGTAGCCGCCCAGGACGATGGAATTGCCGACGGAACGCACTTCCAGCTTTTCCGTAGGCAGCAGCTCGTGCAGCCTGGCCTTGATGCTTTCCACGTCGTAGGTCACGACCAGGTCGGCAACCGCAATCAGACGCCGGTTTTGCCCGAAAATGGTCAGGCTGGTCGAACCCAGCCCCTTGCCCAGGATGTACATCGTGCGGTCGGTGAGGGCCAGAACGTCGGCGATCTTGGGATTACCGATCGAAATATTGGTAAAGGGCACATCGAGTCGCAGGATCTGCGACTTGTTGATGGCCACGACGAACTCGCCCGCGTGGAGGCCGGCTCGCCTCTGGATGCGAACCTCGGTCCCATTGCCGTCGGCCGTCGCCTGGGCCCAAGCCTCGCCCCCGGAAACGGCCCCCGTCAGCGGGAGCGCGATCAGGGCACCGAGGCCAAGAAGTGCGGCACGCGCCGCGGCGGCGGACAAGCGAGATTTCTGATGTTCCGCCATACCAAAACCAACGGCATCGGTGTTTTTGATCATTCGAACTTTCACCCCTAGTCCCTCCCTACCATCGAAGCTCAAGATGGGCTCCATTGCCACTCTAAGAGCCTTAGTAAAGGAATATTCCTTACCCGACAAGGCGCGGCGCAGCCACCGTCAGTTAGACGGCGACTGCGGAGCGTTGTCGGAGCCAATCATCGATCCCGCGGGAACGGGAATGCCCATTCGCTCGGGAGCGGGCTTGATGTCGGTCTTGCCCGCCATCTCCTTCTTCTCCTCGGGCACCCTCTGGGTCGAGTAGCGAAGCGCACGGTGGATCCCGATCGTCGTGTTGGGATCGCGGCGCGGCAGGCGCACCTTCCGGGTCAGCTTGGGCACCCCAGCCACGCGCTTCTTTTCATCGGGTTTCGGCGGGTTGAGACGCGCCGGATCCGACTGGTCGCGAAGCAGGTCGCTGACGCTGACGGGCGCGATGCGGACGATCGAACGTTCGGTCACCGGACGCAGGACCATGGACAACTGCCCGACCTGCTGCGCAAGAATCAGCTTCTGGGCCTCGTTGGGCGTGGCCTCGACCGTGATGGTCCGCACCACCACCGGCTTGTCGTGGCGTTCGCTCGACAACTGGCCGACACCGAGGACGCGGATATCCTGAAGCAGGACGCTGATCTTGCGGCTGGTCTTTTCACCGCCGCGCGACATCAGGATGTCGACCCGGTCGCCCGGGAGCAGGAAACCAGCCACGCCGGTCACGTCGTTGACCCGAATAGTCACCGCCCGGCGGTCGCCCTTCAGCACCGCAGACAAGGTCGCGCGTCCACCGAACCCTGAAACCTTGCTCTTCAGGAGCGGCTCGTTGATCTCGATGCGGTTGAGCGCCACGCGGGGCCGCTTGCCGTCCAACACCTGGCGAATGCTCCCGAACGAGCCCTTGGGAACGCTCGCCTTGGGCCAGCTGATTTCCGTGAGATGCTCGTCCTTGATCTTGTCGCCGAAGTTCAGGCGGGTTCTGGCAACGACGATCTTAACGGTGCTCGTGTCCGTCTTCTTCGCTGTGACATTGCCTTGGACCTGCCGCTCGATCCAGTTGCGGGCGGCAAAGACGGACAGCCCCCCGAGGACGAGAGCAACTAGCAACATGACTACTGCGCCGATTCGCATTGCCGTAACCTTTCCACTGTGACGCCCAATGAACCTGGTGCTCGAATTGCAACCCGGTCCCAGGACCTATTTCCACACGATATCAACCAAAAAGGTATTGAAAAAGCCTTTATAACGGCCCGCCACCGGCGCGCCCAAACACTTTAAGCAGTAAGCAATAGTAGTAAATCACGTTTGGTAAACGAAATCTATGAACCAAACCTAAACAGAAAGAAACTTCTTGAGAAATGCATCTTCGGCCGAAGCCGATAAGGGGGCGGAGGGCAGTCCGGGATCCCAACGAAATGGGATCCCGGGAACCCTGCGCCGAACCGGCCCATGATACGGGGCCGGCCGGCATTAACCAGGCTCAGCTACCGCCGCCACCACTATTGGCGTTGGAAAGCGCGCCCTGAATGGTGGTGAAGGTGGTGTTCAGCTCAGTGCCGACGATGGTAATCGCGGCAATGATAACCACCGCAATCAGAGCGGCAATCAGGCCATATTCAATGGCGGTAACGCCTTCGTCCTTCTCCATGAAGGACTTCAGCCAAGTCAACGCGTAAGTGTACATGTCATACCCTCCTATGATTCCTGGCCTCCAAGTGATGGTAAACACGGGGAGACCCTCCCACGCCCATACGGGCCCAAGCTCCTACAAAATAAGAAGCAACTATTAAAAAACCGTTACGCATAACTTATGAGAGTTATTGATAGACAAGAAACAAATTGTAAATAAAAATAGTATTGAATTTTACATAAATTACAACATATTCATTTTTATTTAATTTGTATTTAACCCATCGGCGCCGCGCGATGGTTCGGGCAAACCCGACCCCTCGGCGCGGCCCAACGGCATCAGGACACGATCCAACGTGCGTAAGAGGTCTGCATCGCATTGAACGCATCGCGTACTTCGGCTTCCGAGGATGCCGCGCGAATCGACAGGGATACGTAGCCCTGGCGCGCGTTGACGAACTGGCTCCAGAGGCGGGCCTGGTGCACCGCGTTGGACGTGCGCCGTACCGGCACGTCGAGGACGCTGCCGCCGCCGCGTTCGCAATGCGCGATCTCCTTGCTTTCCGCTTCCTCCAACAAGGCCCGGAGCTTGTTGGCCAGCTCCACCTCGTCGGCCGCGTAGGCATGGTTGTAGGCGGTCAGGATCTTGTCGGATAACCGGCGGTCAAACCTGGGTTTCCCATAGCGGTGATCGCCCCTGGATTCAGCATTCATCCAGATTTCGGCGGCATCCTGGTCATGATCAGCGGTGATCTTTTCGGCTTGCGTGGCCATTGTTGAGCAATCCCGTGCTATTAACCATAAGGGCATGGTAGGCCCAGGGTCTTAAGAAGGGATTAACGGTGCACCGCGGAAACCCGCGGAAAACTGGGATTAGGGGCATGAAACAGCAACCCCGGAATGTTCGCGCCGCCGGGGCGCCGCGGGCCGGCGGGCCCGCATTGGGACCCAGGCCCGATTCGCGGCCCGGGCCGCGGTCGAAGAGATGACCAGCCTGACCCTCGGCAAGCCCCATCTCCTCGCGGCGCTCGGCCTCGCGTTCGTGGTTCACGTGCTGCTCTTCGCGCCGGCAGGCTTTCTCACCACCGATGAATTCCTTTACGCGGCCGCGGTCGACCGACTGATCGGCTCCGGGAGCCTGTATTTCGACAACGGCCCGGCGGACGCGGCGGCGCGCGGCCTCAATTTGCTGTTCCTCACGCCGACACCCAAAGGCCTGACCCCCCAATATCCACCGGGATACGCCGCTTTGGCCGCGCCCTTCTTCGCACTCGGCCATATCCGGGGAATGATGTTCCTCAACGCGCTCGCGGCGCTCGGCATGATCTTCATGACCTACCGCCTGGCCCTATTGCTGTTCGAAGACCGCGCACGGGCGCTCAATGCCGCGCTGATTCTCGGCCTCTCAACCTTCATCGCCGATTACGCCTTCGCCGTGCTGCCCCATGCCACAGCGGGCCTCTGCGTTATCGCGGCGGTCTATTGCGCCGCCGCCTCGGTACGCGGCGCAGGCCGCCGCGACCTGATGGCGGTGCTGGCAGGCCTGGCCATCGGCCTCGGCATCCAGCTCCGGGTCGACGTCATCCTGATCGCCCCGCTGTTGGCGGCCTGGCTTATCGGCGCTTCCGGCGCACCGGCCCGCAGGTTGGCTGCCCTCGGCATCGGTCTGGTTCCCGGCCTAGTGGCGGCGAGTTGGATGAACTTCGAAAGATTCGGCTCGCTG
>JAOTVC010000255.1 GCA_029863585.1 Alphaproteobacteria bacterium
CGTCCGTGACCCTTTCGTCGATGACCGGCAGATAGGTGCCCTTGCCTTGATAGACCGGGCCCGGCCAATGGAAGGCGCCGGCGAACCTGAGGCCGTCGAGGCGGACATCGCCGAAATAGCCCTCTTCGATCTCCATCGCCTCGAGGCCCTCGCAGACTTCGCCGGTGGGGCTGCCGTTGAATTCACAGGGGCAGCCGTAATCGCAGCTGCAATTGCCGATTTTCGGGCCCTTCAGCAACCAGTCGACATGGGCCATCGGACCCTCCTCTCCTCTGCGTCGGTGGGTGCACCACACTTAGCGGCATCGGTGTTGTGATTCAACCGCGGCCCGGACTTCGGTTCGCAAACGGGCCAACAAAACGGGCGGCCGATGGGGCCGCCCGCCTGAATTCGGAATGAACGTCCGTTACATCTTGCAATCGATGGTCTTGGCCTCGAGCTTCGAGCCGCGTTCGGCGGCGACCACCTCGCAACTCATGCCGGCCTTGAGGGCGCCGCGCTTTCCCTTGGCGCCGTTGATCATGACCTTGGAGCGGGACTTGGAGACGCCCACCGTCTTGCCGCCGATCTCCAGCACCCGGCCGCCCTTCTTGACCGAGGCCAGCTTGCCCTTGAGCTTGTCCTCGGGCACCGCCATCAGGCCCTTGAAGGCGGCGACGACACTTTGCGGCGCGCCCAGGATCTGGGCGTAGAGTTTTTCCATCTGTTCGCCGCTGACATAACCGACCGAGCGTTTGGCCTTTTCGGTCTCACGCAGAAGGTCCTTGTCCTTGAGGGCGTCGCGGAAGGCCGCGCGCAGCGCCTTCAGCACGTCCGGCTTCAGGCCCGGGGGCCCGAAGAACGGGCGTCCCGCCTGGTCCTGGGCGGAGGCAAAGGCGGCCAGTGCCGCGCCCTGCTCGGACATCACGTCGGTCGCCTGTTCCACGCCCTTGGTGCCCGGGTGGTTGCCCATGCGCCCGATGACGGTGAGTTTCAAGTCGTTGATCAGGGTGCGCAGGCTCTCGTAGCTGCCGCTGGTCGCTTCCACGTCGCCACGGGCGATGGCCAGCGTCTTTTCCTCGTTGCCGTCATAGCCGGTGATGACGCGGACCGGATAACCGTCGACTTCCAGAAGCTTGACCCGCTGATAGGAAGCGCTGCCGCGCCCGGTGCCGGCGAATTTGACCATGCCCTTGAATTTCTTGAGGTCGGTCAGCGACTTTACCGGATGATCGCCCTTGAGCACCCAGACCCAGGTCGATTCCGTTGCCGAGCCGATCGGGTTCAATTTGGCAACATCGTATTTGATGCCGCGCTCCCCCATCTTCTGGGCCAGGGTCACGGCCCGGGTCAGGATGGCGATATCGCTGCCGTCGCGCTTGGCCCGTTGCATCAGGTAGTTGGCGGCGACGATGCCGCCGGCGCCGCTCATGTTGGTGGCGATGGAATTGGGCTTGCCGGGCAGGTATTTGGGCATGTGCCTAGCCATCAGCCGTCCGTAGAAATCATAGCCGCCGCCGGGCCCGGAGCGGATGATGACGTTGAACTTCTTGCCCTTCCATGACGCCTCGGCGTTCGCGGGGGCCGTGTGGCCGCCCAGGGCCAGGCCGCCCACCGCGAGGGCGGTAAGGGACAGAATGGTGGTGCGGGACCGAATGCGGTTGGTCATTGATAAGCCTCCTGTTGGATGAAAGATCGCGCGTTTTTTTTGATCTTATCGCTTTGTTTGATGGCAAAGCTCGCCAATCCCCGCCCAAGAGTCAAGGTGCCAAGCCCCAAAAAACAACCCCATGTTAACCGAGATGGCCGATTCCGGGGCGGAGGAGTAGCGCCATGCCCAATCGTTTGGTCCATATCGGTTCCGCCACCATCCCTTACGATCAGGCGGCCCTTGACGATATTTCGGATGTCGCCCGGCGCCACCACGGAGGCATCGTGCTGCAATCGGAAGAGGGGGCCGGCCGGACCTTTGCCCGGTGGGATATGGCCTATGAGCCCTTCGCCGATCTTTCCGCAGGCAATAAGGACGGGTTCTTCGGCCTGCTGACCCTGAGGCAGAGCCCAAATATGCCCGTGGCCGAGGACGACCCAAGACCGGCATCTTCATCGATCGGTTTCCCGGCGGTTTCACCGACCTTCCCGTGGCCTGAGCCCCGCTCAGCGGAAATATTCCGAGACCCTCAGCCGGCCTTCTCCGGGGCTTCCAGGATGGCCGCCATGCGCGACTGGCGGCGCCGCGCCCAAATCCAGAAGATCAGGAAAAGAACGGCGCCGCTGATCACCGGCAGGCGCAGGCCCACGTAAGAAGCAGCCGTGCCCATGACCAGGGCGCCAATCGACGGGAAGCCCCGGTGGATGAGGGTATAAATGCTGAGGATGCGCCCGCGCATGTCGCTCGAGACGGCGGCTTGAAGGAGGGATTGTTCGGCGATGCCGATGCAGGTCAGGCCGTATCCGGCGATCACGGTGCAAGCGCAAGCGAACCAGAAGACATCGGTGGCGGTGAAACCGATCAGCGCGACGGCGAGGATCAGCACGGTGGTCAGCAGCATTGCCGTCAGCCCCTCGATGCCGCTGCGCCGGGTGAGCAGGGCGCTGCCGATGAAAGCGCCGAGCCCCAGCATCCCGGTCAGCCAGGCGAGGCCGTCGGCGCCGCGGCCGAAGACGTCGTCGGCAAAGCCCGCGAACAGGTCGTTGAAGGGCCGCAGCAGGATGGTCGTCGCCATCAGGATCACCAGCAACGGCCAGATCCCAGGGTGGCTGCGCGCGTAACGGAACCCCTCCACGATTTCCGCCGGAATGTTGCCGAGTGTCCGCCGTTGGCGCATTTGCTCCGGGCTCACCAGCCGGATCGTCGAGAGCGCGATGACGAACAGAACATCGGCGGCTGCGGTGAAGACGAAGGCCGGACCCACGCCCCCGTGCAGGATGATGAATCCCGCCAGTGCCGGGCCGCCGACCCGTCCCAGGTTGAAGGTCATGGCGCTGATGGAGATGGCGCTGGTCAGCAGGTCCCGGCCCACCAGGGCGTGGACGATCGCCAGCCGCACCGGGCTGTAAAAGGCCATGACGACGCCGTTGATCAGCACCAGGACCAGCAGCAGCTCCCGGGTAATGGCGTCGTTCAGGACCAGGACGGCGATGATGGTCAACAGGACGGCGGAGGCGGAGATGTAGATGCGCATCGCCAGCAGCCGGTCGACCCGATCGGCGAAGGCGCCGGCCAGGGGCGCGATGATCACATTGGGGAAAACGTCGGCGATGGCGATGATGCCGAGCCATGTCGGCGAATGGGTGAGTTCCCAGGTCAGCCACTGGACCGCGATGCGATGCACCCACACGCCAATCTGCGACACCAGGTTGCCGGTCGCATAGTTGCGGTAGTTCCGGTTTCGGAGCGTCTGCCAGATGGCGCTTGCGCCGGGGGAATCAGCCATGGTTCTACGGGCTCTTGGACTCGGATGGGACTACCGGGGAAACCGGGGAAGGCTCGCCTCCGGACGGAAAGCGACAGCGTCCGGCAAGGGGACAAGCGAATGCAGGCTCGAGCTGGAAGTATCGCAGGGAAACACCGTGCCGACCAAGCGTTGCGGTGTCCGGTTCCAAGGCGGACGCGGCGATCCCAGCGCCCGGCACCGGGGCCTGCCCGGCCCCCGTCCCGGCCTGTCGGCGCGCGATTAGAACTTGATGTCGCCCCAGGCCTTGGTCTTTTCGTTCTCCGAGTCGTACAGCTCGGGTTCCATGCGCGATGTGGCCCCATTGCCGGCCAGGGTCGCCTCGTATTCCTCGCGGATATAGGGATCTTCCTCGTCGTAGGGGATGGCGTTGCCGCCCGCCCGCATGTCGATCGCGCCGGCGTCGATCTGCTTGGCGCCGGGCAGGCCCGGCTTGCGGCCCCGGGCATTGTTGGGGCCCATCCAGGCCGACAGCCGCAACGGTTCCTTGGAAACGCCGAAATGCTGGTGGAACCAGTCGCCGCTCATGGGCGCCGCGCTGACCATG
>JAOTVC010000257.1 GCA_029863585.1 Alphaproteobacteria bacterium
GTTGCCAACCTCTCGCTGGTCGTGCGCAAGGACTCGGAGATTTCCTCGATCGCCGATCTCAGGGAGAAGACCATCGCCTCGGGCAGCGAACAGAACAAGCATCCCAATTTGAATGAATGGCTGTACTTGAAGCAACGCGGCCTCGACGTCGACAAGGACGAGGTGGTAATTCGGGCCAAGGAAGAAAATCAGAACAAATCCACCATCGACATGATCCTCGACGGCGATGTGGATGCGGCTCTGATGACGCCGCCCAACACTCAGCTTGCCGCCGTCGCCGGGCTCAATGTCATCGAGGTTGAGTCCCTGCCGATGATCCTCAACACTTCGATCTCGACCAGCCTGCGTTTCGTACAGAACAATCCTGACCTGGTGCAGAGGTTCCTCAAAGGGACGCTGGAAGGCATCGCCTTCTTCATGAAGAACCCGGAGAAGAGCCAGAAGATCATGCAGGAGACCTACACGCGGAAGGGTCACCTCAGCGATGAGGTCGTGAAACAGGTCTACGACAACCTGACCGAGACCCTTGAGCCGACGCTCTATCCGACGCTGGAGGCCATCACCAACGTCTATGAACTTGGCAAGCGCCAGGATGAAGATGCCAAGAAGGTCAGTCCGCTCGCACTTTGGAACATGCAGCCGCTGCGCGAGATAGACGACAGCGGTTTCATCCGGGATCTGTACAAATAGGTCGGGTGTGCCGTTTGGCGGAACATGCAAGCGGGGATAGGCGGCACCAATCCCCGCTGGCGTTGGTCGAGTTCAGCAATCGACGCGGCGCGCCTCACCGCCATTTTCGGCATAGGTGATCTTGCACTTCATCCCGACCTTGAGGTTCTTGCGCTTGACCTTCTTGCCGCCGATGGTGATCGTCGTGCGCCGGCCCGATACTTTGACCTTATGGGATTCAGCGCCGGCTTTGAAATGCAGGATGCGTCCGCCCCGCTTGATCTGATCCAAGGACGACGTCACCGCCGTGTACTTGATCAGTTTCTTGGCGAGTTCGGTGAGTTCGGCGGCGGTCAGCGGTTTCGTCGGTAAGCCGTATTTTGTCCGCAACTTGATCTCATAGGCATTGATTTCGGCGCTCGGGAAGGACGAGGTGGCGATCAGACGGGCGACCTCCTCGCCGTTCTGGCTGCCGAAATCCTCGCTGAACTGGAATTTGCCGAACTTGATGAATTCCGGATCCTTCACCGCCTTGGCATAAGCCGCGCGATAGGCTTTAACGACGGCGGCCGGCGTCCTCGGCGGAAGGGCATACCATTTGTCGACCTGGTTGGCGTCGCTCCAGGCCCTGTATGACTGCGCGGCAATGCCTGAAAGCCTGCCGGCGACCAGAGAATCGATGGTCGGGATATCGGGATAAGAGGAACGCGGCACCACCTTGCCGTCGCGGAAATCGCCGACTTGGGCCACGCCCTTGAAATTCCCCGTGCGGAACAGGGTATCGAGGATGCGCCGATCGGAGGTGCCAAACCCGTCAAGCTCGCCACGGCGCGTCGCCAGCGCCATGGCGCCGGTGCCGGGATATCCGATCACGAAGCGCAGATTCCATCCCCGCGCCTCGGCGGCCCACATCGCCATGCCGACGAGGGAACCGGTGCCGTCCTGGGAGCCGAGATTCACCTGCTTCTTCGACTTGTCCAGCAAGTTGGCGAGCTTGTTCTTATGAAGCGGCATGACCGTCCCGCCGCGGGTGATGCCGCCGATGAAATGGAACTTGCGGGGGTCGAACTTGGCGATGTCGCGGCGCAGGGTCTCGGCATCAATGTAATCGCCGTCGCCCCCCATCCAGACCGTTCCGTCGCGTTTCGCCTCGTTGGCGAGGTAGTTGGTCGCCTTCAGCCCGCCGCCGGCCGGCATGTTACGGTAGATCATCTGCGGCCGGCCCGGCAGGTACTTCGCCAGGAAGCGCCCGACCAGCCTAGTCGTGCCGTCGGTGCCCCCGCCCGGGGTGGTTCCGATGATCACGTTGATCTTGCCTTTGAAGGAAACCTCCGCGGCCGCGGCGGAAAAAGCGGAGCCGAACGCCGCAAGCCCAATGATGAAAAGCTGCCAAGTCGCCCTGCCGATATGCACGCTGGTAGTCATGTCTCAATCCTCCCATTGTCTTTTGGATTACCCTATCGCCGCTATTTCAAACAATCAATCGCGAGGCCCATCTTAGGAGGCCTGCATGACGTGCAACAGGTTTCGCGCGCGGGAGCGGTGTTCTTTCCTTTTCTTGTCCACCCGCTGCGCCTAAGGTTTGCCACAAGAAGAAAGTTGGGGAGAAACGTCTATGAGTGATGCGTTCATTGTCGGCGTAGACATTGGCGGTACCTTTACCGATTGCGTCGTGGTCGGCGACCAGGGGGCGATGTCGTTCGGCAAGGCTTCCTCGACACCGCATAACTTCGCCGAGGGCGTGCTCGATGCGGTGGAGGCCGCCGCGAAGAATTTGGGTATGTCGCAGGCGAAGGACGTGCTGGCACGAACGCGCCTTTTCTATCATGCGTGCACCATTGGCGATAATACGCTGATTACGCGAAGCGGGGCCAAGACGGGCCTGATCGCCACAAAGGGTTTCGGCGATGCCATCCTGATGATGCGCGGCGGCGCCACCGCGGGACTCTCGGAAGCGGAGGCCAATCACTCCGCGGCACTGACCAAGCCCGAGCCTTTCGTCCCCAAGCGGCTGATTGCCGAGGTTGAGGAGCGTATCGATTTCGAAGGCGATGTCCTTGTGCGCCTCGAGCGCGCGGAGATCGAGCGTGCCGTTGGCAAGCTCCTGAGCCAGGGGGTTGAGGCGATCGCGGTGGCGCTGCTGTGGTCCGTCTCCAATCCATCCCACGAGCGGATGATCGGCGATTACCTGCGCGACAGTTATCCCGACATTTTCGTGACCCTGTCCAGCGAGGTGGCACCCTTTCAGGGTGAATACGAACGGACCGCGACCACGGTCTTCAACGCCTATATCGGTCCCAAGATCGGTACTTATCTGTGGAATTTGCAGAGTTTGCTGCGCGAAAACGGATTCGATCGGGAGCCGCTGGTTATGCAGGCCTACGGCGGCGTGCTCGATATCGACGCATCGACCCGGAAGGCGGTGGGGACGATCGAATCCGGGCCGGCCTCCGGGGTCGTCGCTTGCCAATTCACAGGCAAACTCGCCGGGATCAATAACATCGTCGCCGCCGATATGGGCGGCACCACCTTCAAGGTGGGCGTTGTCCGCAACGGCGAATTGGAGCGGGACTATCACCCAGTATTCCTGCGCCATCACCTGCTATCGCCGAAGATCTGGGTGGAAAGCATCGGCGCCGGGGGCGGTTCCATTGCCTGGGTGGAAGAGGGAACCGGCCTGCTGAAGGTCGGCCCCCAGGGGGCGGGCGCGAGTCCGGGACCTGTCTGCTACCGTCAGGGTGGCAACGAACCGACGGTGACTGATGCCAACTTGATCCTGGGCTACCTTAATCCCGATTATTTTCTCGGCGGCCGCATCGGCCTCGATGTGGACGGCGCGCGCAGCGCCATCGAGGAGAAGATTGCCGGCCCGCTGGCGATGACCGCGACCGAGGCGGCGAACGCTATCTACCGGATCGTCAATGCCCAGATGAGCGACCTGATCAGTACTGCAACGATCCAGCGCGGCCACGATCCGCGCGGCGATACCCTGTTTGCCTTCGGCGGTGCAGGTCCGGCCCATGCCAGCCGTTTCGCGGCCGAACTCGGCATCAAGCAGGTGGTGATCCCGGCAACAGCCTCGGTCCACAGCGCCGTAGGCCTGGTTTCGTCCGACGTTGCCTACGAGGCGGGGCTTTCGGACCGCACGCAGGTTCCGGTGGCGCCGGAGCATCTCAACACGGTGTTCGCGCCGATGGTCGCGGGCATTCGCGATGACTTGCACGGTGCCGGATTTTCGGACGAAGACATCACGATTCTGCGCAGCGTCGACATGCGCTACCGCTACCAGGTTCACG
>JAOTVC010000258.1 GCA_029863585.1 Alphaproteobacteria bacterium
CCCGCCACCTTGGCGGCGGCGCTGGATGCGCTCGATGGCTCGGACGTCTTCCGCGCCGCCTTCGGGGACGTCTTCGTGGACTACTACCTGGCGCTCAAGCGCAATGAGCTCGGCCGCTTCGTCACCGCCCTGGAGGCCGACGGCAGGACCCTTGCCGATCCCGGCGAGGCCATCACCGCCTGGGAGCAGAATGAATATTTCGACTTTTTCTAAAGGGCCGGGGCGGGCGCCGGCATTGCCCGCCACCCGGCGCGGAGAGGACTGAAATGGCGAATGGATCGGGACTGACGAATGCGCCGGGCGCCTGGGATTGGGACGCGCTGGTGCAGGACGACCGGGTGCACCGGGCGATTTACACCGATCCCGCCATTTTCGATGCGGAAATGACGGCCGTGTTCGGCGGCACCTGGACCTATGTCGCCCACGATAGCCAGATTCCCCGGAACAACGACTTCGTCACCACGCGTCTGGGTCTTCGGCCGGTCATCGTGCTGCGCGACCGGGACGGGATGATCCGGGTGCTGTTCAACCGCTGCACCCATCGCGGCGCCACCATATGCCGCCAGGCCCAGGGTTCGGCCCGGGTGTTCCAATGCGCCTACCACGGTTGGACCTTTTTCAACACCGGTGAACTGAGCGGCGTGCCCTGGCCCGAGGGCTACGCCACCGACCTGAGGGAGGAGAAATTCAACCTCGCCCAGGTCCCCAGGGTCGAAGCCTATCGCGGCTTCATCTTCGCTACCCTCAACGCGGGGGCGGTGCCGCTCGCCGACCATCTCGGCCCGATGACGGAGATCATCGACCAATGGCTCGATCGCCACCCCGGCGGCCGGGTCAAGCTGTGCGAGGCCAACCGGCTGAAGTACAAGGGCAACTGGAAACTCGCCTATGACAACGCGGCGGACGGCTATCATGTGAAGTTCTCCCACCGCTCGCTGCTGGAAATGGAGAACCGTCTCAAGGAGGGCGAAGAGAAGGGCATGTCGTTCTACAAGGACGCGCCCGACGAAGCGCCCATGTATGTGCAGTATCTCGGCAACGGCAACCACTTCAAGGACAAGCGCCCCAATGTGGAGAACCGCCCCGGCGCGCTTTGGGAGATCGAAGGCGTGCATCCGGGCATGGAGCATTTCGAGGCGTCGATCCGCCAGCGCCTCGGCGATCGCGCGGAATTGGCGTTGGACCTTGCCTCATCGGAACCCGTCAATATCAACGTCTTTCCCAACCTGCTGATCCTCGGCAACCATATCCAGGTGCTGCAGCCCCGGGCGGTGGATGAGACCGACAGCACCTGGTACGGGACGGCGGTGATCGACGAGGAAGACACCCTGGAAGGCGCGGTGGACGAGGTCAACACGCTGCGCATGCGAACCATGGAAAGCTTCCCCAATTTCGGCGAGGTCGACGATGCCACCAATTTCGAGGAGATCCAACACGGCCTCGTAGCGGAAGAGGACCCCTGGGTCTACATGCACCGGGGCCTCGGCATCCCCGGCCGTGTGAAGACCGATGATCGCGGATTGATCACCGCGCCGGCGACCGATGAGGTCTTCATGCGGGAAACCTACCGCTATTACAAGGAGCTGATGGCCGATCCGCCGAAACTCGAAATCCGGCGCGCGCCGTAGGATCCGCCATGGCAAGCTCCCCCGATCCCTCGCGAACCTCACATTACGTCACCGACGCGTATTACGCGGACCTTGTGGCGGATTTCTCCGATTGGCAGGCCGACGATAAGCTGGTCACCGACGCGAAGACGCGCGAGGACTGCCGCGCGTTCTTGACGCGTGAGGCACGGTTGCTCGACGCTCACAGTTACGAGGATTGGCTCGGCTTGTTCACGGGCGAATGCCTTTATTGGGTGCCGGCGACGCCGGCGGGCGGCGATCCGCGCCACGAGGTCGCGGTGTGTCTGGATGATCGCCGGCGCTTGGAGGACCGGGTCTATCGGCTCCGTACCGGCGCCGCCTGGTCCCAGCTTCCCATGTCGCGCACCGTCCGCATGGTGGCGAATGTCGAGCCCTTCGCGACGGCGGACGCCGGCATTCTGATGGTACGCTCCAACTTCGCCATCCATGAGTTTCGCGCCGGCGAGAACCAGGTGCTGGCCGGTTGGTGCGCCCACCGCCTGCAGCGCACCGCATCCGGGTTCGAAATCCTGGTCAAGCAGGTCAACCTCCTCGCCTGCGATCAGAACCTCCGCAACCCAAGCATCATCCTTTAGACCCCCGACGCCGCGCTCCCCGGGCAAGCGGCGCTGCCGCGTTGGCAAGCATCCAGGCCCGGTGGCATAATTCCGGTCTAAAAACAAAATCAAAAAATCAACCGTTTCCGCGTCTTTGCGTCCGCCCATGCGTCCTGGTTTCGCGCCGGATGCGGGAGTGCTTAGTCGCGGCAACCAAATAGGGAAGAAACGATGAAACCCACTGGAAGGACGAGTTTGTGCCTTGTCGGGATCGCGGCCCTTGCCGCTTGTTCCGTCGCTGCCCAGGCGCAAGCGCTGGAACAATTCTACAAGAACAAGACCGTCACCATGATCGTCGGCGCCCGTCCGGGCGGCGGCAACGATGCCTATGCCCGATTGCTGTCCCATTATATGGGCCGCCATATTCCGGGGAAACCGAGAATTTCCATCAAGTACATGCCCGGTGCCGGCAGCCGCATTGCCGCCAACATGCTTTACGTGCGCGCGCCGAAGGACGGCTCGGTCTTCGGCGCCGTGACCCGGGTTGTGGCCGTCGACCCGTTGATCAGCACCCGCAAGAAAGGCCCCAAGGCCCAGTTCGATGCGCAGAAATTCAATTGGGTGGGCAGCCTCAACAAGTCGACCAACCTGATCATAGGTTGGCACGACGCACCGGTGAAAACCTTCGACGACATTTTCAAGAACGAGATGATCGTCGCCGCCGCCGGCGCCGGCACCGATGGGATCGTCTACCCGAAGCTGATCAACCGGCTGATGGGCGGCAAGCTTAAGATCGTCGCCGGCTATCCCGGCTCCTCGACCATGATGCTGGCGATGGAGCGCAAGGAGGTCCATGGCCGCGGCGGCGTGCCCTGGAGCACCATCAAGGCGCAGCACCTCGATTGGCTCAAGCAGAAAAAGATCAATATCCTGGTGCAGCTGACGCGGGAGCGGGACAAGGAGTTGCCCGATGTTCCGATGCTGCTGGAGCGGGTCAATGACCCCCAGCACCGCGCGGTGTTCGAGCTTCTGTTCGCCCGCCAGGAAATGGGACGGCCTTATGTGGCGCCGCCGGGCCTGCCCGCGGACCGCGCCAAGGCGCTCAAGGACGCCTTCATGGCGACCACCAAGGATGCCGACTTCCTCAAGGATGCCGGGAAGCGGCGCTTGATCCTGAACGTCATCAGCGGCGACGAGGTGGCGGCGATCGTGGACAAGGCCTATGCCACGCCCAAGGACACCATCGCCCTGATCAAATCGATCCTGGGCGATAGGAGTGGCATCGCAAAATGCGCTGAATTTACGGCGGCGGAGAAATGCAAAAGGAAAAAGCGGAAGAAGAAAAAGAAGAAGTCCTGACCCGCGACGCGGCGTAGAATTAAGGTGCCTGGGGCGGCCCTGGGAGGGGGCCGCCCCATGTCAGTAGCGGCGGCGAACTGGTGGGCCGCGCGGTCGCAACCGTGCAATGTCTTTGGGTTAGGATTGTCCATGTTCGCTCAACCGTTTTTCGCGCTTTTTCGTGCCTTGACCCCCATCCTGCTAATTCTTGTGGTGGCCGCCGCCCCGGCCCATGCCCAGGAAAAGGTCGACCTTGAACTGATCCTGATGGTCGATGGCTCGGGCAGCGTCGACGAAAATGAGTTCATCCTCCAGCGGTTGGGCTACGCCCAGGCACTGCGCAATCCCCGGGTGCTGAGCGCCATCCGTAACGGGCCGCTCGGCCGCATCGCGCTGTCTTACGTGGAATGGAGTGGCCCCGACCTC
>JAOTVC010000079.1 GCA_029863585.1 Alphaproteobacteria bacterium
AGGCGAACTGGTACCAGAACCGGCATTGGTACGTCGACCAGAAGGACCGCAATAAGGTTTTCGTGCTCGGCGCGCGCGCCGAGAGCAAATGGCGTTTCTGGTACAACACGAAGAAACTGACCGCCATGGATGTCGCGTCGATCAAGACGCCCAATGACATTCTCGATCCGAAATGGAAAGGCAAGATGGCCGGACGGGCTTGGAGCGATCCCGGCCGTCTCGGCGGCATGCTCGACATGTATTTTGCGCCTGATGCGGGTCCCGAATGGATCGCCAAATACTTCAAGGAAATGGACGTCAAGTTCACCAGCGATACCCGCCTGGAGGAGGCTTGGCTTTTCCGTGGTGCCCGGCCCCTGAAGTGGAAGGAAGGGGACATCCAGGATGTCCTCTTGAAGTACAGGGATAAGTTCCCGATCGAGCCGGTGGATATCCCCCGCGCGCGCGGCAAGCTCGAGGCGCGCGGATCGGAGTGCTGCATCGTGGTGTTCGACAAGGCGCCGCATCCGAATGCCGCGAAGTTGTTCCTCAACTGGTTCCTGACCAAGGAAGTCCAGACCATGGTGCATATGACGTCGCCGCCGCCGGCATACACGTCGCTGCGGACCGACGTTCCGCCGGGGAACACCGCCCCGGTCTACCGCCGCGTCGCCGGCCAGGAATACTGGTTCCGCGATTTCGACGAGACCTATCGTGAACGGGAGCGCGAGGCGCGGAAATTCATCATCGCGAACTATCAGGGCCCCAAGGAGACCATCGAGGTTCATAGCGGCAAGGTCGTCGAGACCAAGCGCGCGGGACGTCGGGTTACGATCGATTACAAGGGCCAGAAGGTGACGGCAAAGCTCTCTAGCTCTAAGACCAAAGTGACGGTCGCCGGCAAGAAGGCCAAGCGCAAGAACGTCAAAGTCGGTATGACCTGCACCTTCACCTATCCTGGGCCGAACACCACCGCAAAGAAGGTGGACTGCAAGTAGGTTACTGGCTTTTTAACGCTTATTTCGCCGCCGGGGCCTGCCCGAAAGGCGCGGGCCCCGGTCTCGCGAAGAAGGAGAGAACATGGAGATCAAGTTTGGACTGATCAGCGCCGATTCCCACGCCGCGTTTGCGCGTGACGACTTTACGTCGCGCATGTCCCAGAAGAAGTGGGGAGACAAGATCCCGCAGGTGATCGAGTTCGAGCAGGATGGCGAACGCCATGACGGATGGAGTCTCTATGGCCGAAAGCCCAGCGCCGAGCAGCGCGGTTTCCAGCCTCAGGTCTGCAACTGCCCGGCCCTGATGGGCGAGCCTTTCCCGCACTGGCCGAAGCGTTGGGAGGAGGTCCCCAAGATGGCCTACGACCCGGCCGAACGGCTGAAGGCGCTGGACATCGACCGTGTCGACGCGGAGGTTCTGTTTCCCAACCCGCCGGGCGGCAACTACTTCCAGTTTGGCGATGTGGAGTACGAATTCGATACCCTTCAGACCTACAACGACATTCTCGCGGATTGGACCAAGGTCTCCGACCGCTATCTGCCGCTGATCTCCATCCCGTGGCTGTCACCCCCGGACGTCATCTCTAAGGAGATCGAGCGTTCGGTGGATAACGGCCATTGCGGCGTCAATCTGCTGGGGAAACCGCCCAAGGGCCTGCCGCACCTCGCCGACCCGCACTGGTATCCCATCTGGGATATCTGTTCTGAGCTCGGCATCCCTGTTCATTTCCACGGCTCCGCCGGCATCGGCGTTGGTGACACCGCAAAGACCTGGGACGGTTACAGCAAGCGCCAGGCCCATTCCGCATCCACCAGCACCTCGGCGGTGACACCGGCCCAGATCGTGCCGCAGTTGATCTTCACCGGGGTGACCGAGCGATTCCCGGGTCTCAAGGTGGTGTTCGCCGAAGCGGGCATCGGCGGGCTGAACTATCTGATCAACACCTGCGATCACGTGTGGGAGCTGCACCACCTCTGGACCGAAGGGCTCACCACCCGGCCGAGCGAGGTCATCCGCCGGCAGATGTTCGTGAACTTCTGGTTCGAGGAGGAAGGCATCAAGCTGCGCCACGACATCGGCATCGACAACATCATGTGGGAATCCGATTTCCCCCATGTCGCTGCCTATTATCCCGATTCCTGGGGATCCGTGGAGCGGGTGCTGAAAGGCGTGCCGGAGGACGAGCGGCGCAAGCTGCTCTACGAGAACGCGCTCCGGGTCTATCAGATCAAGGTCAGCGTGCCTGCGGAGTAACACGAGCAAAAAGATACGTACCAATTGGGGAGTAACCGGCAGATGCGTGAGGAATTCATAAGCGTCGACGATCATATTCTCGAACCACCGGACCTGTGGACGTCGCGACTGTCCAAGGACAAGTGGGGAGACCGAATCCCGCATCTCGCGATGAACGGCAGTGGGACCGAACATTGGATCGTCGACGGTCAAGTCATTCTGGGCGGCAAAGTTGCTCAGGTGGGTGCGCTGATGCCTGACCGCAACCAGGCCCCGGGGGCCTGGTCGGAGGTTCCGGAGGAGGCCTACAAGCCGGATCGTCGCCTCATCGCGATGGATGCGGCGGGAGAGGCCTATGCCGTCCTCTATCCGACCGTTGCCGGCATGGCGGGAGAGGCGTTCGCCGGGATCGAGGATCCGGAGCTCGAGATCGCCTGCGTCCGGGCCTATAACGACTGGCTCCTCGAAGCCTGGGCCGGGGCCAGCGACCGTTTCATTCCTCAGTGCATCGTGCCGATTTCGTCGGTCGAGGCGACCGTCGCCGAGATTCGTCGCGCCGTGGGCAATGGGCACAAGGGTGTGATTTTTCCGGCGCTGCCCATGGACCTCAGGGATACGCCGCATGTCGCGGAGGCGGATTACGATCCCATCTGGGCCGCCTGCGAGGAGTTGGGTGTCCCGCTCTGCCTGCACGCGGGCTCGTCTCCCACTTTGGAGTACGAACGCTACACGGACCTGTCGCCAAAGCTGGCAGCGGCCATTACCGACGTTGCCAAGCCGGTCTCCAGCGTTTATGTCCTGGGGCTCTATCTCTTCTCACGCATTCTCATGCGCCACCCCAAACTCAAGGTGGTCCTGGCGGAAAGCGCGTTGAGCTGGGGGCTTCTTTATCTCGAATGGGCGGATCACCAGGCCGATCATGACGGGCTCGCCAATGAAGGCTACGAACTCACGCCGTCGCAGTTGTTCCACCGTCAATGCTACATGACCGCTTGGTACGACGAGGTGGCACCCTTTGCGCCGTTCCTGCATACGGAAAATATCATGTGGTCAAGCAATCTCCCGCTTGCGACCTCCTCCTGGCCGGGGACCCAGAACACGATCGAACATTGCCTGAAGGGATTGAACGATAACGAAAGCCGCCAGATTTTGTGGGGGAATGCCGCGAGCCTCTACCACGTGTAGGACGAAATCGTTTTTCGGGAAATCTCAAGAAGAGCAAAAAGATTGCCATGACGGCGGAGCCGCGGCTCCGTTGGCTAACGGGGAATAAGTAGGCCATGCAGGGAGGCGCATCCCGTACGGTCAAGGTGGGGAGAGGCTACCTGATTATGGCGGCCGTGCTGTGCACGCTCGGATTCGTCATGATCTGCCCGGTCCTGCTCATCCTGATCAACAGCTTCAATACCGCAGAGGATTGGTTGGTCGACCCCCGAAGGTGGGGGTTCGACCATTGGGTCGCTGCGTTTTCGAAGCCCGACCTGCTGGTCACCCTATGGAATTCCATCATGCTGTGGGGGCTGACCGCGCTGATCAGCTTTCCCGTGGGCGTGGCCATCGCCTGGGTGTTGGCCCGGACCAAGATCCCCTGGAGCCGCCAGCTCGAGTTCCTGTTCTGGGTCGCGTACATGGTGCCGAGCCTGCCGGTGACGATCGCCTGGATCAATATGCTGGATCCTCAGATCGGTTTCGTGAACGTCTTGCTGATGGACTGGTTCTCCCTTGAGGAGGGGCCGTTCAACATCTTCAGTGTCGGCGGCATCGTCTGGGCCAGCCTGATGGGCAATGGAATCGTGCTCAAGGTGATGCTGCTGACCCCGGCCTTCCGCAACATGGACGCGGCCATGGAGGAGGCGGCGCGCGCCAGTGGCGCGAGCAACTTGCGCACCGCGCTCAAGGTCACGTTGCCGCTCATGATTTCGCCTATGGTGCTGGTCTTCGCGCTCCAGCTTCTGCGCGTGTTCCAGTCGTTCGAGACCGAGCTGCTGTTGGGCGAGCCATTCGGTTTCTACGTCTATTCGACCAAGATCTATGAACTGGTCCGTACCGAGCTGCCCAATTACGGCGAAGCGGCGGCCCTGGCCAGTCTCACCATGCTGGTCATCGCCTTCATCATCCCGCTCCAGCGCTGGATCATCCAGCGCCGCCGTTACACGACGCTGACCGGGAACTTCAAGCCCGGCCTCATCGATCTGGGCAAGTGGAACCATATCCTGTTCGTCGCCGTGGCCACGCTCATTTTCGTGCTCAGCGTCATGCCGGTGATCGTTTTGTTCCTCGGCAGTTTCATGTCGCGGATGGGCTATTTCGAACTGGGCTTCACCCTCTCGCACTGGAAGCTGGTCCTCGGGAATCCGGTGTTCATGCTGGCGCTGGAAACGACGCTCATCATCGCCGTCACCGCTGCGATCGGGAGCCCGCTTCTGTTTTCCGTCATTGCCTATATTCTGGTGCGCACCCGGCTTCCCGGCCGCGCGATCCTCGACTGGGTCATCTGGGGGTCGGGCGCGATCCCCGGAATTCTGGCCGGTCTTGGCCTGCTGTGGCTGTTCCTCGGCACCCCCGGCCTGTCGATTCTCTATGGCAGCATCTGGGCGCTGATCCTGGTGGTCATACTGCAAGGCAACACAACGGGCGTGAATATCCTGAAGGGGGTCTTCGTGCAGGTTGGGCCCGACATGGAGGAGGCGGCGCGCGCCTCGGGTGCCGGCTGGATCCGGACCTACTTCCGCGTCTGGCTACCGCTGTTGATGCCGACTTTGACGCTGCTGGCGGTGCTTAACTTCGTCAGCGCCGCAGGTGTGACAAGCAGCATCATCTTGCTTGCCTCCAGGGAAACCATCACCCTCTCGCTGCTGGCCCTGCGCATGACCACGGAACTCGCCGATCAGCGCGAGGCGGCCAGCATCGTCAGCATCTTCATCGTGCTTCTGACCGTGGGTCTCGCCATACCGCTGCGCTCGCTTAGCCTCAGGCTCGGTGTGCGCCACGATGTGGCCGGCACCAGCGTTTCTGACGACAAGGCGCCGAAAAAGGCACAGCCGCGTCCGGCGCCGGCGGAATAGGCGGCACGCGGCATCACGCGGCATCGGCCGCAATGCAGGAACGGAAGGAATGGGTCATGGATAAATTGCGTCACATCTCTATCGCGGTGCCCGATGTCCAGGCGACAGCGACGTTCTATGAAAACACTTTTGGGTTGGAACGCGTCAAGGAGAACGAACGCATCGTCTGCCTTTCGGACGGGACGATCAACGTGACTCTAACCCGCCCCATGGACCTGGAGAGCACCGACTGCAAGGACTTCGTGGGCGTCCATCATCTCGGCTTCGTCGCCGAGGACAAGGAGGCCACGGGCGCACGGCTGACGGCCGGCGGCGGCCGGATGGACGACGGGAAATGTTGGGACCCCAACAACATCATGGTCAACATTTCCGACAAGTACTGGGTCGGCTCCAAATAAGCCGGCCCTGACCGGCCCCTAGCGGGGCCAGGCAGTCGGAGGGACAAGGCAGCGCGGAGGGCCCGGCGCCTCCAACCGAGTTCCGTGGATCCCCGCGCTTTAGGCGGCCGGTTCCACTGCCAGCACCTTGGCCGCCGCATCTTCCACGGCGGTGCCCTTGAAGAAGTCCCGGTTTAGACCGGCCTGCAGCCGCACCATGTTGGCGAAGGTGAAGTCGCGGAAATTACCATTCGTGAGCAGGCCTTTTTCCACCAGTTCGTGGGCCTCGGCCAGAGTATCGCGCATGTCCGGCACATCCCAATGGGAGACGTCGGAAGAAAAAATCGCCTTGAGCTCCGCGTCCAGATGGTTGGCTGGGCCATTGAAGGCGTGGGCGATGGTCCGGTCGTCCGCTTCGCAGCCGAAGTAGAAATTGGGGATAAAGCGGTCATAGATGTCCTGAAGACAGGTGACGCCGGTGTGCTGCCAGTCGTCCAGGCAATCGGGATCCTCGGGCGCCGAACCCGGGCGGGCGCCGGGCGAACCGTCGGCAGCGGTGAAATTGTCGAGGTAGGGTTTCATCTCTTCCCCGCCATACTGGCTGACGAGTTCGGCCAGCAGCGCCCGGTCGATCCCCGCGGGATCGAGCCATTCGTGCAAGGCATCGTTGTTGCGCTTCTCCCAGTGCTCGAACAGGTCGTTGTAAAGCGACACCGCCCAGTTGACGCCGCCCTCCAAGAATCCCACCCTAAGCTCCGGGAACCGGTGGGTCACGCCGCCCAGGAACAATGCCTTGCAGAAGGCCTCGCCGGCGGCCGCGAAATGGCCGATATGGTTGTAAGTGTAATTGGTGATGCTCTGGCGGCTGCCCCAGCCCTGGCCCGAGGAATGGGTCGTCGGCGCTACTTTGAGGTCGACGCATTTCTGCCAAAACGGATCGTAATCGTAAGCCGAATCGAGGGCCAGCGCGTCCACCCATGTGGAGGCCAGCGCTACCTTGGGCGCCTCCCGCGCAATCGCCGGCACAGGCCGGAACACGACGCCGGTGATCTGGACCGCCTTGTAGCCGAGCTCGTTGACGCAGAATTCAAGCTCCTCGATGCCTTCTTCCGGAGTGAACAGCGGGATCACCGCAGCGGGAGTCATGCGGTCGGAATGGGGCCCGAACCGGTCCCAGTTCATCAGGTTGACGGCCCGGCATCCGGCCCGGCGGATTTCATCGTCGCGGTGGCGGATCATGTGAAGTTGCGAAGTGTAGACCACTGCGAAATCGATCCCCAGTTCATCCAGCCGGGCACGGAAAAGGTTGGGCAGCATCGCCGTGGCGAGGTCCAGGGTGTTCTTGGCCGGCATGGTCCAGAAGGGCGGGCGGTGGATACGTTGGTCGGCGCGCTCCTCCTTGGTGGCATGGTGCCAGCGGCTCGAACCGATGCGGCTTTTCAGATAGCGCTCGGTCACTTCGTTACCGGCCACCTCGCGCATATAGTCTACGAAGACGGGGTGGTATTCCTGGGTGTGTCCGTCGCCGTCGATCACCGGGTGATCGAGCTGCTCACGCACCTTGAGGGATCGGGAATCGGTCTGGTCCAGTGGCATCTTCTTGGCTCCTCTTGTTCCGGCCCCTTAAAAGCTTTTCTTCTTCCTCTTCTTGGCCTTCTTTTTCCGGCAGAACTTGGGGTTGGTGTATTCCTGGCACTTGCCGCCGCCGCGCTTGGCCATCACCTGCTTGAGGCGGGCGACGGCGTCCTTCGGGGCCGTCAGGATATCGGCAATCATCTTCTCGGTCTCTTCGCCGCTGGCGTAGCGAATCTCCATCTTCAACTTCTTGGCGGAAGACAGGAAGCCGGCGTCGGCGACGGTCTTTTTCAGGGCCGCGCGCAGGGCGCTCACCCGGTCACCCGGCACCCCGGGCGGCAGGTAATAGGAGCGCCCGATATCCATCTGCGCCGAAAGCAGTTCCATGGCCTTTTTCTCTGTCGGGTCTTTCACCATTTCACTGGCCAGCGGGACGTCGGCCCAGACCTTTTCCCGGCGCAGGCCCCACTGGACCAGGGGATAGATGAGTTTCTTGGAGATGTAATCGGGCCGGGTGGACTGCATACTGGCGAGCCCGAAGCTGCCGAAGCCGTGGACTTCGCCGCGTTCCATGGCCAGCATGACCTGTTCGCCGCCCTTGTACCCCATGATCACCTTGATCTGGGCGCCCAGCAGATTCTGCGCGACGGTGGGGAAAACCGCCGAATTCGAACTCGCCCCAGTGGCACCGACGGTGATGGCTTTCTTGCGCGCATCCTCGATGCTGCGCACGCCGGTCGCATGCCAGGCTCCGGTAACGGAATTGCCCGCGGCGACCCGGCCGATGCCGATGATCTTGCGGGCATCGAAATGCACCCCGCGCCCGCCCAGTGCCTGATGCAGGGGCAATCCGACATGGAGGGTAAAGGCGAGGGTGCCGTCGCGTGGGCCCTTGTTATAGGCGAAATTCAGGAGCTTCATGCCGCCCGCGCCCGGCATGTTGCGGACAATGATGGTGGGCTTGCCCGGGATATGCGCCGTCATGTAGCGCGACACCGTCCGGCCATAGAGATCGTAGCCCCCGCCGACGCCGGAACTGATCATCATTGAGATGCGCTTGCCCTGGTAAAAATCCGCGGCGCCTTCGGCCTGTGCCGGACCGCCCAGCCCGGTTGCCGCGAGTGCTGCGATTAGACCCGTTGCGATACCAAAACCGGAATATCCGCCTAATCCGCCCATAGTTCTCTCCCCCGATTTCGTCGTTTATTGGCTATTGGCGACATTTGCCGTTGGCTCGTGTTGCAACGGGCTCCATGCCGGAAAGCCTAGGCTCCCCGTGCGGCCTAATCAAGGTCGTCCTGTGCTCCGGCCGTCGCCTGGTCGGCTGTCGCCGGCATCGACGTGATTGGGGCTTGGGCGAGCGCCGCCGCCCCGATCCTGCGGCACCGGGGCAGGGACCGGGCCAAGCTTCGGATCAGGCCTCGATCACTTCGCCGTCGCGGACCTTGTGGGCATCGAAGGTGATCATGTCGTGGCCGGGGTCGCGCACGATGCCGGGCGGATCCTCGCCGCGTTCCACGGCGGCAATGGCGTCGCTCAGCATGCGCCGGAACATCACCACGCCGCGGTCGGAGGTGCCGAGGATTTCCCGCGTACGGTCGGCGATCCGGCCCTGGCTCTCCTGGCAGGCTCGGTCCTGCTCGCGCGACGCCAGTCCCCACCAGCCATCCTCCACCCGCTCGTATTGTCCGGGCACGACCTCGCGCAGACCCGCGGTGACCAGTTCGTCCCCCTTTCCGTGGGCCTCGCGCAGGCGGATGGAGAAGGTCAGGGTGGTCTCGTCGTCGACCGGCACGCGCAGATTGCAGTTGTGGCTGGTGTCCTCGTTCACCCGGGCGCCGAAATAGCGGCTGTGGGATGGAAAGATGAAGTGGGAGACCTTGGCGGCGCCATCGGGCACCTTGAATGCCGCCCGCACGCCGTACCAGGTCTGTTGCCAATCGACCTCGGGTCGCTTTAGGGCGAACTGTGGATAGACGCCCGCGTGCAGCGCGATCGAATGCATCTGGTCGACGCCGTTTTCGGCCCGCTGCATCCAGTTGCAGTATTCATGGCCGGCGCTGATGCGCCGGACGCAATCGGTGCGGAACAGATTGTCGTAACGCGGCAGCTCGGGCGCGGGATCGGGCCCGAGATAGGCGAACACCAGGCCCGCTGCCTCTTGGGTGCGGTAGGCCTTGGCCCGGGTTTCGGCCACCAGGGGACTTCCCGGTGGTTCGGCCGGCATGTCGAGGCACTGTCCGTCAGGGGCGAACTTCCAGCCGTGATAACAGCAGCGTAGCCCATCGTCTTCGACCCGTCCCAGGGTGAGCGCCGCCCCCCGATGCGGGCAATGGCGATCGAGCAGGGCGGTCTTTCCCGAAGCGTCGCGGAACAGCACCAGGTCTTCGCCCAGGATGCGGACCGGCTGGGGTTTGTCCGTGGTCTCGGCCGAAAACCAGACCGGCCACCAATAGCGGCGCAGCATCTCGCCCGCCGGCGTCCCCGGTCCGACCCGGGTCAGGCGTCGGTTTTCTTCCGGTGTCATATTTTTCCTCCCCTGCATTTGTCCCCCCGCGCAGAGACTTGTTTCTGCGGTGGTTCGCCCCACTTATAGTAGGGAAATAGATGATAACCGCCGGCCCGAGGGGGTGAAAGATCGAATTCGAAATCCTATTCCCGCCGCTCGCAGGCGCGATTTCCTCCGCACCATTCGTTATGGCGACGAACCATCGTTCCGACATGTTCGGCAATCTTGAAAGGACCCGCCTTGGATAACGTCTTTTCGCTTTCCGATTCGCTCGGCCCCGCCCTGGTGATCCACGTGACCGAGCCCGGGATTGGCCTGCGCGGCATTCTCGTGGTCGACAACGTGGCCGCGGGGCCATCCATCGGCGGGCTGCGCATGGCCGAGGACGTGTCCCTGCAGGAATGCTTTCGCCTGGCCCGCGCCATGACCCTCAAGAACGCCGCGGCGGGCCTTCGTCACGGCGGCGGCAAGTCGGTGATGGTGGGCGATCCGGGGATGGATCCCGCCAAGAAGGAGGAAATGATCCGTGCCTTCGCCTGCGCCCTGGAGGGTGTCGAAGCCTACATCTTCGGTCCCGACATGGGGACGGACGAGCAGGCTATGGCCTGGGTCAAGGATGAGATCGGCCGGGCGGTGGGCCTGCCGCGGGAGATCGGGGGCATTCCCCTCGATGAGATCGGGGCCACGGGTTTCGGCCTGGCCCATGCGGCCGAAATCGCCTGCGCCCATGCCGGGATCGAGCTGGCCGGTGCCCGGGTGGCGATCCAGGGCTTCGGCGCGGTGGGCCGGCACAGTGCCCGGTTCCTGGCCGAACGCGGCGCCGTCCTGGTGGCGGCCACCGATTCCAAGGGCACGGTGACGGATGCGGGCGGGCTGGATATCGAGGCGCTGTGCAGCCTCAAGGCCGAGCGCCGCTCGGTGGTCGAGCTCGGCTCCGGCACCACCGCTGCGGTCGATGCGATCCTGGACGTCGAATGCGATATCTGGGTCCCCGCCGCGCGCCCCGATGTGGTGACAGAAGAGAATGTCGACCGTCTCAAGACGCGGCTGGTGGTCGAAGGCGCGAATATCCCGATGACTCGTGGGGCGGAGCAGCGGCTGGCCGAGCGTGACGTGTTGGTGGTTCCGGATTTCATCGCCAATGCCGGCGGCGTGATCTGTGCCGCCATGGAATATCAGGGTGCGGCGCAAAGCACGGCCTTCGACGAGATCGAGGAAAAGATCCGGTTCAACACCGAAGCGGTCCTAAGCGCCGCGGAGGCGGACAAAGTGATCCCGCGCGAGGCGGCGGAGATCCTGGCGGAGACACGGGTGCGGCGGGCCATGACGACCCGGCGCTGGTCGATATTCTAGGACGCCGCGTGGCTCGGGCCGCGGCGCCGAAACAGGGGAGCCCGGACGGGTCGATGTATCGCATCCGCTTTCATGGCCGTGGCGGCCAGGGGATGAAAACCGCAAGCCGAATTCTCGGCACGGCGTTTTTTCACGCTGGGTTCGAGGTGCAGGACGCGCCGCGTTATGGTGCCGAACGCCGCGGCGCGCCCATCTTCGCCTATGTGCGCGCCGACCGCGCCCCCATCTTCGAACGCGGCGTCATTCTCCGCCCGGATCTCGTCCTCGTCGCCGACGACACCATCGTTCCCGTGCCCGGTGCCGGGGTTCTCGCGGGGCTCGATGCCGGTTCCGTTCTGGTGATCGCCAGCGACACGCCCGAGGACGTCTGGCGGCAGCGCCTCAAGGTTCCGGCTCGGATCGTCGTGATACCGTTGCCCGAGGGCGACGACGCGGCGGAACGCCGCTACGTCGGCGTACGCCTTGCCGCCGCCGCCGCGCGCCTGACCGGCGCCCTCGGCCTTGCCGATGTGTCCGCGGCGGTGGCCGAGGAGCTCGCGCGTCTGGGGCCCGGCGCGGTCGCGGACAATCTCAGCCATGCCGAGGCCGCGTGGCAATGGGCGGCCCCCCATGAAGCGCTGGTCAGCGAACGTCCGGCCATGCCGGCGGAGGGTTACGAGCGGCCGCAATGGATCGATCTCCACGCCGAGGACACCGCGCGCGCCGCCCCCGTCATTCGCGGCGTGGCGACCAGCGTCGAAGTGCGCACCGGTCTGTGGCGGGTGTTCCGGCCGGTGATTTCCCATGATCATTGCGTCAAGTGCGGTCTCTGCATGGCGTATTGCCCGGATGGGGCGATCACGCCCAATGCCCAAGGATTCCCCGAGGTCGATCTGGAACACTGCAAGGGCTGCATGATCTGCGTCGCCCAATGCCCGGTGCATACCATTGCCGCGGTATCGGAGGCCGATGCCCGTGAGAAGGAGACCCAAAGGTCTCCCGCGGGCCAAGGAGAGAAAGGATGAGTCGTGTCCTGATTACCGGGAACGGTGCCGCGGCCTGGGGCGCGCGGCTCGCCGACGCCGACTACGTGCCGGCCTTTCCCATCACGCCGCAGACCGAGATCATCGAGACCCTGAGCGACTGGATCGCGCGCGGCGAGATGACGGCGCGGATGGTGACGCTGGAATCCGAGCATTCCATGATCACCGCCGCCGGTGCCGCCGCCGCCACCGGGGTGCGGGTGTTCACCGCCACCTCGTCCCAGGGGCTGCTCTACGGGATGGAAATGGTCTACACGGTGGCGGGTTGGCGCGCGCCCTTCGTCCTGGTCAACGTTTCAAGGGGCTTGTCCGCGCCGATCACCCTGGAACCGGATCACAACGACGTTCTCGCCGCCCGGGATTCGGGCTTCCTGCAAATCCATGCGGCGACCTGCCAGGAGGTCCTGGATTTCGTCCTGATCGCCTACCGCCTGGCCGAAGATCCCGAGGTGCGGTTGCCCGCCCTGGTCAATTTGGACGGTTTCTATCTGTCCTTCACCCGCGAGCCGGTGGAGATCCCGGAGGCCCATTCTGTCCGGGATTTCCTGCCGGCCTTCGACCCGGAGACCCTGCGTTTCCGTGCCAACGCGCCGGAAAGCCAGGCGGTTGCGGTGCTGGGCGGGGGGCCGTATTCGTATTTCCGCTACGAGATCCACCTGGCCCAGGGCCGTGCCCTTGCCGCTTTCGACCGCGCGGCGGAAGATTTCGAGGCGGCCTTTGGACGCGCCTACGCCCCCTTTGAGGCCTACCGCACCGAGGATGCCGAGGTCCTCTTCGTCATGATGGGATCGTTCGCGACCAAGGCCAAGGCGGCGGTGGATGCCCTGCGCGAGGCGGGGACCAAGATCGGATTGTTGCGTCCGCGCCTGCTCCGGCCGTTCCCGGCCGCCGTGCTGCGGAACCATCTCGCCGGCAAGCGTGCGGTGGCGGTGATCGATCAGAACCTTTCGATGGGCAAGGGCGGCATCCTCCATGCCGAGATCGCCGATGCCCTCTACGGCACTCCGGACGCGCCGCCGATATTGGCCTCCTTCATCGGTGGGCTCGGCGGCCGGGACATTGCGCCCGAGGAATTCTACGAGATCGCGCGGATCACCGGCGAGGCTGCCCAAAGCGGGCAAACCCCGCCGCCCAGGCTGCTCTATACCGCGACGGAGCTCAGGGAAATGCGAAAATTGCAGACCATTGCGGAGGCCGAGCATCACATGGCCAAAGAGGCGGGCAAACCATGAGCGATACCCATTTCCACAACATCAAGGACTTGCCGACCACCCATCTTCTGGGAACGGGCACGGCCATGTGCGCGGGCTGCGGCGGGTTGCAGGCACTTGTCGACATCTACGACGTTCTCGGGCGTGACTCGGTGATCGTCAATGCCGCGGGCTGCATGACCCTGCTTTCGGTCTACCCCTTCACGCCGTTCCGCGGCAGCTGGCTTTACACCGCCATGGCTTCCGCACCGGCCGGCGCGCAGGGGGTGCGCGATGGGCTCGACATCCTCATCGAAAAGGACCGTCTGTCGGCGGACGAAGACCTCAAGGTCGCCGTCCTGACCGGCGATGGGGCGGCCTATGGGATGGGCCTGTCGGCCACTTCGGGGGCCATCGAGCGCGGCCTCGATTTCCTCTATATCTGTTACGACAACGAAGGCTACGCCAATACCGGGCATCAGTCCTCGGCCGCGACCCCCCACGGGGCCCATACCGCCACGGCGGTCGGTGCCCATGGTGCGCCCGGCTTCAAGAAAGACCTGTTCTCGATCTGGGCAGCGCATAATCCCGCCTATGTGGCGACGGTGATCGCCGCCGAACCCGTGGATCTCGCCCGCAAGATCGAAACGGCCGCCGCCTTGAAGGGGCCGCGGCTGATCATTTCCCTTGCGCCCTGCCCACCGGGCTGGGGGTTCGATCCCGCCAAGACGGTGGAAGTCGGGCAGCTCGCCGTCGAGACCGGGGTCTGGCCCCTCAAGGAATTTCAGAACGGGCGGGTCACCCATAACAAGCCGCCCCGCCGCCGCCGGCCGGTGGAGGATTATCTCATCCTCCAGGACCGCTTCCGCCACCTGTTCGAGCCCCAGCGCGACGAGGCGACCCTGGGCGAGATCCAGGCGCGGGTCGATGCCTATTGGAACGGGGTGGACTGAACATCATGAAGGGCAACGCGAAACTGCGCATGAGCTACTGCCACCGTGGCGGTAAAGAGGCTTTACTCGGCGCCACCATCCCGGATCACTTCGCCGATGTCGTGGCCCGGTTCCGCGATCAAGAGGCGGTGGTGTGCCTGCCCCAGAAGCGCCGGTTGACCTACGGCGGGCTGGCGGCGGAGGTGGACCGCCTGTCCCGCGGGCTCCTGGCGCTGGGCTTCGCCGCGGGCGACCGCATCGGCGTGTGGTCGACCAACAATATTGAATGGCTGGTGCTGCAGATGGCGACCGCGCGCATCGGCGCCGTGCTGGTCAACATCAACCCGGCCTATCGGCCGCGCGAACTCGCCTACGTCCTGGAGCGGGCCGAGATCAACGGCCTGTTCCTGATCCCCGCGTTTCGCACCAGCGACTACCTCGCCATGATCACCGAATGCGTGGCCGAACTGGCCGATGCCGTGGCGCGCGAGGGCGCGATCGGGTCGCGCGACTACCCGCACCTCCGGCGGGTCGTGCTGTTCGACCCCACGGCGCCGGAGGCAACGGAGCGGCCCGCGGCGTGGCCCGGCCTCATGATCTGGCAGGAGGTGCTTGCCGCTGGCGAGGATGTGCCGATGGCGGAGCTCGATGCCGCGACCGCACTGCTCGACCGGGACGATCCCATCAACATCCAGTTCACCTCCGGCACCACAGGGTTCCCCAAGGCGGTGGTCCTGACCCACCACAATATTCTCAACAACGCCTATTTCTCGGCCAAGGCTTTGGGCTTCACCGAGGCCGACCGGTTGTGCGTGCCGGTGCCGTTCTACCACTGCTTCGGCATGGTCCTCGCCAACCTGCTGTGCCTTGCTGTCGGTGCGGCGCTGGTGCTGCCGTCCGAGCATTTCGATGCGGCCGCGGTGCTCGGCGCGATCGCCTCGGAGCGCTGCACCGCCGTCCATGGCGTGCCCACCATGTTCATCGCCGAGCTCGAACAACCGGATTTTTCGAAATTCGATCTTTCCAGCCTGCGCACCGGCATCATGGCCGGCGCGCCGTGTCCGGAGCCCCTGATGCGGCGGGTGATGGAGGATATGCATTGCCCGGAGGTCCTGATCGGCTATGGCGAGACCGAAGCCTCGCCGCTCACCCATCTGACGGCGCGTGATGATTCCATAGAGTGCCGCACCCAGACAGTCGGCCGGAATCTGCCGCATCAGGAGGTCAAGGTGGTCGAGGTCGCAAGCCGGCGGACCTTGCCTTGCGGGGAAATCGGTGAGATCTGCTTTCGCGGGCATCACATCATGCGTGGCTATTACAACGATCCGGACGCCACCGCCAAGGCGATAGACGATGCGCACTGGCTGGCCTCGGGCGATCTCGGCACCATGGACGAAGACGGCTATGTGCGGATCACCGGGCGGCTCAAGGAAATGATCATCCGTGGCGGCGAGAACATTTATCCCCGCGAAATCGAGGATTGGCTGTTCGCCCACCCGAAGATCTCACAAGCCGCGGTGTTCGGGGTACCCGACGAATTCTACGGCGAGGAGATCGCCGCCTGGGTCGAGCTTCATCCAGGCGAGACCATGAACGAGGCGGAGCTTCGGGACTATTGCGTCGAAGGGCTTGCCCATTTCATGGTGCCCAAATACATCCGCTTCGTAACCGAGTTCCCGATGACCGTTACCGGCAAGCTGCAGAAGTTCCGCATGCGCGCGACGGAGATGGAAAACCTCGGGATTGCAACGGAAACCGACTAGCCGTCGCTCGCCGCCCCGACGGCGACGGTTGTCATTTCACGGTCAGGCAGGGACAGGTGGCATGTTGGATGACCTTGTGGGACACGCTGCCCAACACCAGGCCACCCACTTCGCCAAGCCCGCGGGAGCCCAAAACGATCAGGTCGGCCTTTGCGTGCTCGGCCTCTTCGATGATCCGCTCGGCCGCTTTGCCGTAGGCCAGCACGGTGGATACATTGGAGCATCCGTGGGCCTTGGCATTTGATTCAGCCTCTTCCAGGAGGGAGCTGCCGATGAAATCGATGGCCGATTGCGGTGCCGGGACGGGCCCGAACGCGGTGAATTCCAGTCCGGCGACGGTATCGTGCATTTTTTTCATTTCGTCTCGCACGTCCTTGGGCAGATCACCGTACATCGGCGCCGTCTCTACCTCGTCGAGGGAAAGGAAAGCGGGAGCCACGTGGAGGATCCGCAACTGGGCACCGCAGATAGCGGCGAGCTTGGCCGCCGTCTCGGTGGCGCGGCGCGCGTTGGCCGATCCGTCGGTGGTGACGAGGATTTGCTTGAACATTGATTGCCCCTTCCGTTCTGTTGGACGGGTTCGGGACCGGCGGGGACGGCGGGGTGGCGCCGCTGCGCGGCTTGCCCCCTTCTAATCCGTGCCCCGACGTCCGAACCCGGGTTCTCTCCGCCGATCGGCTAAATCGCCTGAACAGCGATCTCGTTTTTTGCCCCATAATGCGCTTTAGACATAGGGCCTCGTGGGGGACTTTCCAATGTTTTTCGCATCCGGAATCGTAGGGTCGGTAAAGCGCGCCCCGGGCTTCTCTCCGCCATGACCGACGCTGCCCAGGATGCCGTGATCGCCTTTTTCGCCGATCCCCGGACCCATGGCTTGG
>JAOTVC010000259.1 GCA_029863585.1 Alphaproteobacteria bacterium
AGAGCGCCGCGGCCGAAACGCCGCTCAGGCGCGCGCGCATTTGCGCCCATCCTTCCATGGACCACGATCAACACGACATGTTGATCGCCTCACACCGAGAGACATATGTCGCCCCCCACCGCCATCGTGCGAAATCGGAGACCCTTGTGGTGATCGAAGGCGAGGCGATCCTCGTCATGTTTGACGAGGACGGAACCATGAGCACGGCCAAGCACCTGGCGCCCTTTCCCGATTCCGGCGTTTTCTTTTACCGGATGCCGGAAGGGCGCTTTCACAGTCTCGTCATCCGAAGCGATTTTCTGGTCTTCGTCGAAAGCACCAAAGGGCCGTTTCACCGGGAAGACAGCGAGAACGCCCTTTGGGCACCGGCACCCGACGACCACGCGGGCGGCAAACGTTTCCGCGAAGAAATGGCGCGCCAGGCGGCGGCGCTGATCGGATCCTAGGAATCGGCGACAGAGACGGAGCGGATCGACCTGCCGCTGTCCGCCAATAGAGAATAAAAGCGGCCGCCCGCAGCAGTGAAGGCCTGATTTTTGGCGATGACCTTTTCCTCCGATTGGGGAGAAAGGCCGAGCAGGCAAAGCTTGGCGCCGCTCTCAGCGAGCCGCGTCCCGGGCACGATTTGCAGCCCCGAATTCGGCAGGTACAGACCCTGTTTTTCCGGCGTGTCATCGACCACAAACCCGAAAAGGTCGGAGAGACCGTGAAAGTTCAGGAAAGCGGCAGACAAATGGCCCGCGCCGAACACAGCCGCCGGCACCCCACCGGAAAGGGTTTCAATGCGGGCGCGAAGGCTTCGGGACCAGTGGGGAAACCGCTCACAATAGTGGCGGAAGGCATCCTGGCCAGCCTCCAAGTTCGCGGCAGCGACGCCATCGCCTTCTCCTGAGCCGCCGCGGCCGGTCTTGCGAACGATCGCCACGAATACGTCTTCAAAGGAATAGGGATAGGTGGTGAACGTCACCGGCTCGAAGCCGTGACGCGCCAGAAAGGAACGAAAAGTCGGCTCGGTAAAGTAGAGCGCATGCTCTTCCCAGATCATGGCGTATTCTTCCCGGGCGATGTTCTTGGAACAGTCGGGCACTTCGATCACGAGATACCCGCCGTCGCGCAAAAGCGCGGAGAGGGCATCAATAAAGACCGCAGGGCGGCCGGCATGCTCCAGCACGTGACGCGCGACGACGATATCTGCCGGGCCTCGCGTTCCAGCAAGTTGCCGGGCACGATCGGCATTGAGCAACACGGGCACGGATTCCACCCCCGCCGCTGGCGTCCGGCTGCCGAGATCGGCGACGACGTCGAGGCAGAGGCACCTGCCGGCGCCGCGGGCCGACAATCTCTCCACGGTCGACTGATCCTTGAATGACACGCCGATGACAACGGATTGCGGACCAAAATCCGTTCCCTCAACGAGGTCATCCACGAGACCATCGAGGTGATCCTCAGGTTCCCGGTATTTCAACCAAGACACCTGGGGGACCAAGGCTTCGGCGGGAAACGGAGGCACCAATTGGACAGTCGCACAAGTGTCGCAGATGCCCAGCCTGAGCGGATATTCGTCCGCCCTTTCCTCGGCTGTCGATTGGAAATGCGCGGCAACGGGCTGGTTCCCCGCGTCCAAGCCAAGGTTGTCGTTGGACGCCCCACAGGCAAGGCATTCAAATTGCAACTTATACACCAGCCATAACCTCGACGTTGCCAACCCCGTCCGGATAGACGCGCCGTCGCCCATTTGCGCCGCGCCCTACATGCCACACGCCTAAACTCTAACAAATTGGTGAATTGTCTTCCTCCGGGGAATGCTCTATTTGTCTAGCCATTCCCATATCGATGACGATCAACCGGGCCAATGAGCGAATTGCCGCAGACCCAATCGGTCCGTTTTTTTCCGAGAATCAAGGCCTCGGCCGCGCATTTCGCCTTCATGACGGCAAGGAAGCTCATTCGTTTGAGACTGACTTCCTGGCTCATTCTTGTTTTGGCCCCTACCAAGATCGGCATTTTTCTCATGGTCAAGATCTTGGGCGGCGTCGACCCGCAATCCAGACCACAGTTCGTCAAGGCCGCACAAAAATTGTCCGGCACCAAAGACCAGTGGGACGAGGTGATTGCGCGGGCCACCCAGGAATCCGAAAGACACGCCTATGCCAGGGGTTACGTCGAAACATTGATTTTGGCGCTCATCGGAGGTCAATACTACAAAGAGATCCTGACTGTCCTGACCGCAACGGACCCTGAAACCATTCAGCAGTCCGCCGTGCTCAGGAACGCCAGGACTTTCGCACGGTTTCAGGTGGCGAATTTTCCGGGCACGGTCGAAGCCGCCCGGGACTCTTTCCGGACCGATCCAAAAGCGGCCGCGACCGGGTCCGACTGTTTGTATGGATCATATGCCGCCGGCCAGCTTCGGGATTTTCCAACCGCACTGGAATTGTTCGCGGCCCATTTCGACCTGGTGAAAACAGTCACAACCGACCTGAGTCCGTCTTCGGCCGAAGACCTGTGGGAAAAGGTCGCCCATGAAGCGCTGTCACGTTTGAAGCGGGTCACCGTTCTGGACTTTGCAGGCAAGAAGAAAACCGGACTCTTCTTTCTCAGTTCCACACAGGCGCTGGGGCATAGCATCCTCGACCCCTATTACTTCCTCTCACTCAGCAGGGGAATTTACGATCGGGTCATCTTCGTCGGCCCACCCCTTGATTGGTATGAGAACCCGCCCGCCGTTTCCATAGAAATCCTGCGCCAATATGGAGACTATGTGGAGACGACGGACCAGATGCTGATCAACCTTTCATGGATGAGTTTCGGAGCTCACGCCTTTGGCAATATCCATCTGAACGTGAGCAACTATTGGAGCCTGGTGCGGGACGCCGCTTTGCGCGACCAAGATCCATCGGACCCCTACATCCAGAATGGCTGGCACGTCTCGGTTCCCGCCGCGTTCGAAAGCGAAGGCCGAAAATTCGCGGCGCGGCACGGGATCGATCTCTCCCGCCCTATCGTCACCGTGAACACCCGCGAGATCAGCTATCACAACCTTTCAAAACAATCCTTCCGAGACGTAGATGTCCACACCTACACAGCAGGCATCCTGAGATTGGTGGACCGCGGCTATCAAGTCATTAGAATCGGCGATGCCCGGATGACGTCATTGTCAATCGATTCGCCGCAATATATGGAGCTCCCCTTCGCGGAAGGCTACAGCCACCTGTTGGATTCCTATTTCATCTCGCGTTCGAGTTTTATGATCGGCTGTCAATCCGGGCCCTGCGCCTTCGCCCGGGCATTCGGAATTCCGTTGCTTTCGATAAATGCCGTCTTGCACTACACGCTGCTGCCTGCCCCCATGGAGATGGCCTTGTTCAAACATTATGTCGTGCAGGACAGTGACGGGAGGCGGCATGAGCTGGAACCGGTGGAAACGCTGGAGCGAAACCTCTTCTGGTTGGAAGATTCGATGCAGTTCATCGAGAGGGGGATCACGCTCCACAACGCGTCTAGCGAGGAGATCGAGGCCGCCGTCACGGATATGATTGCCTGGCTTGATGATCCAGACCTCCCCATGACCGAGTCACAACAGGCCTTTCACGACGCTGCCGCCCTTGCCGACCGGAAGGCCCGCGATTCCACCGAATGCGTGCCGGTTACAAACTACCTTGGCATCGCCCTGCCGGGGTATCGGATCGCACCCCACCGCGAGCGCATCGCTGAAGGATAGGCCCTATTGATCGACCGCTCGCTCCAGGTCTTTCAACGCCTCCCGATAGGCCGTGACATCGGGCGCGAGCTCGACCGCCGCCTTGATCCGCTGACAAGCAAGAGCTAAGTCGCCCTTGTCGCGCGCAAGGCGTGACAATTGGTAAAACGCCGCGCCGTGCCGAGGGCGCTCCC
>JAOTVC010000260.1 GCA_029863585.1 Alphaproteobacteria bacterium
CGCTGCGTCAAGGGCATGAAGGCGCTGGAGCGCGGCGAACCGGTCGCCAATCCGGCGACCTGGATGTGGTGACAGACGAGGGAAACCCCCGGCCCGGGCCCTCGGGACTGATCGCACCTCCCGGGGCCGTTCCAGCATCCCCGGCTCGACCATCATCAGGTTGCGCGGCCGGCGCGGCGGCAGGGAGGCGACGGCCGGCAGGGGATCGGGTGAGGATCGGTCACGGAACCGGTTTATCCGACCGTCCCCATCGAGCGTGGCCAAGGGCTGTCGACAGGGGCCGTCACCGGAACCCTTGAGGCGGCGGTCGCCATTCGGGGAAGTTGATAGCTCACCGGGCCGGTTGGGGGGCTCCTCGCCGCTTTGCAGGATCGCTTAATTATTGGTTAACGGGGTTTCGGTATCCTGTCGCGGCAAAGTCATGCTTACCGCGACAATGAGCCTGGGGTTTCTAGATGAGAGCCAAGCGATATCGCGATCGCACGGTGGTGTACCTCGTGGCGGCACTGGCCTACGTTTTCGTCGCCAACACCTTTGGCCCCCTGGGCGCCAATCGATCGGAGATCTTTCCGTTCTTCAACTGGAGCCTCTTCACCAACGCGACCGTCGCCAAACGCTATGATTACGCGATCTACATCGAAAAATTGAACAACAGACCGCTTGAGACCCCCACTTTGATTTACCAATTAAAACAATACCTTAAGGGCGTCGGTGTCGGCATCAACCTTCGCAAGGCAACGGTGATGTTCGCCACGTCGATTCTGGCCAAGGATTCCGAAAAGTCCCGAAGCGTCAGACAAATGATCGAGCGCACCTATCTCGGGGGACCGGAACAGCTGACCTACAGTGTCAGGCTGATCACCTACGAACCGCTGGAGCGGTACAGGACAGGCAAGGTTTCGTGGGTCACCAGTCTCGGCACTTTTGAAAAGGGTCACTAACTTGGCATCGGCCCTGAGCCAACTCCGCCGCCTGGTGCGGCCCAATTACGCGCCGCCGGCCTGCCAGTTTCGATGCCTCCAACGATTCCACGCCAACAGTGCCTGGATCGTTCGTTTCTTCTACGTCGCCAGCCTCCTGTTCTCCTACCAGTTCATTAACGCCCTCTCCCACAGGAATCCCGACCAGGCATATTTCCTCTGGCCGGTGAAGTGGCTGGAAATCGGCAACCTCAAGCAACTGCTGGTGGCGGTGCCGATCGCGCTCTTCGTGATTAATTGTGCGACTGTTTTCAGACCGGAGAGCCGCACCTTTCGAGCGCTTTTCGCGCTTTTCGCGCTTTTCGCGGCGGCTGCCGACAACAGTTTCGGCGCCATCAACCACGGCTGGCACATTTGGTTTTGGATTTCGCTCATACTCGTCTTTCTTCCGGATCGCTTCGCCGCGGCGGACCGCGGCCGCAGGCTGACGACCCTGTCGATCATGGTTTACGTTCAGGCCTCGATCCTGCTGACTTACTCCATGGCCGGCTCCCAGAAGTTGATGGCCGGCATCAAGTCCCTGATCGCCGGAGAGGCGGGAAATTTCTCGGTCACGGGCTTTGCGTCCCTATTGGCCGACCGCATGACCCAAGGGCGCGGAACAACCGTGCTGGGAGGATTTCTTGTCGACCATCCCGGACTGGGATTTCCGCTGTTCGTCTTCGTGATTCTCGTCCAGACCCTGTCGTTCCCGGTCGCGTTCTTTCCCCGCCTCCACCAGGCGTGGGGCCTGTTGCTGATCGGTTTCCACCTAGGCACCGGCTTGCTGATGGATATTTATTTCCCGACCCATGTCCTTTGGCTCGCCCTGTTCCTGGTGTGCTCGCCATTTTTTGTCTCCCGGGTCCAGGCGGAGCGAAGTCGGTCAAGGTTGGTTGCCGAATGACAGAGAGTATCGGGCTTCTCTAATGTCCGTATGCAGGGTCGCAGGCAAGTACATTATGATCGGCAGCCGGCGGCCGGGAGGCGAAAGGCGTCGCGAAAGCTGTCGAGATCGCCGGCCGTGAAGAGCGGAGGGGTGAGCCCGGCCCGGCCGATGATCGGGCCGAAGAACGGATGAATGCGATGGGTTCCCATTTGCCGCGCCGGGATGCCGGCGAAGATGGTCAAAGGGCCGCTCCCGGCCTTGGCGGCGGCACGCGATGAGCGATCCGAAGCCGCGGCTGGAGGTGATCTACGACGGGGAATGCCCGTTCTGCGCCTCCTATGTCGAATATTGCCGCCTCAAGGAAGCTTTCCCCGGGGTCGTCCTCACCAATGCCCGGGAGATCCCCGACCGCATCAAAGCCTTCCGGGCCGACGGCATGGATATCGATGAGGGCATGATCGTGATCTACGGCGATGCCCTCTATCACGGCGATAAGGCCATGGGCCTGCTGTCCCGCATCACCCGCTCCGAGGCTTTTTTACAGGGGATCCTGCGGTTCCTGTTCCGCCGGCCGGCGCTTTCGGCGCCGGTCTATGCCATCCTGCGGACCGGGCGAAACCTGACCCTGGCGCTGCTCGGCCGCAAGAAGATCGGCGGTGCCGGCACACCGGGAGAGCAATAATTGAGCGGCGTTCAATTCGAAAGAACCGACCCAACGGCTTACAAGAGCTGGACCTCCTGCAGCGCTCGTTACGGGGATCTCGACCCCAACGGCCACGTCAACAACGGTGCGATCAATGCTTTTTTCGAGGAAGGCCGCGTCGCGTTCCGCAACCAGGGCCTGGCCGAGACCTGCGGCGACGTGCTCAAGGGCTTCGTGGTGGCGCATTTCTCGGTCGATTACCTTGCCCCGCTCGGCTATCCGGCAGAGGTGGAGGTGGGGACGATCGTCACCCGCATCGGCCGCTCGTCCTTCGGCCTGGCCCAGGCGATCTTCCGGGGCACGGTCTGCATCGCCGCCGCCGAGGTGGTGGCCGTCCATACCGATCCCGCGACCGGCAAGTCGGTGGCCCTGCCGCCGCCACTGCGCCAGGCCCTTGAGGATTACCTGCTTCCACGGTGAGGATCGACGGCGGCGGATCGGCGGGACAGCCCTTCGCTTGCTTTAGTTGGTGTCCCTGCCGGGCTATAAAGCGGGTAGCGCTTGGATCGGGTGGTCAGCATGCGGGTTCACGGCCTCAAGCATCGGTACTCCTATCGCGCGGACCCGGCTGTGCCGGGATTCGACGACGAAAACCCGATTACCTTCATGGATGGGGATTGCGTCCTTTGCGCGGCGAGCGCCCGTCTGATCGCGCGGCTCGACCGCAGGAACGAGATCAGGATTTGCCGGATTCAATCTGACCTGGGTGGCGCCATCCTCAGCCATTACGGGATCGATCCCGTCGATCCCGAGAGTTGGCTCTATCTGGAGGACGGCAACGCCTTCACGTCGATGGACGGGGTGATCCGGCTAGGCACCCGAATGGGCGGCTGGGGCAAGCTGCTGATCGGCTTGCGCATTCTGCCCCGCGTCCTCCAGGACTGGCTTTACCGCCGCGTTGCGCGAAATCGCCACCGACTTTTCGGGCGTACCGATATCTGCGCGATCCCCGACCCCGGCCTTCGGGCGCGGTTGATGGAATGAGGGTCGTCGTCCTCGGCGGCTATGGCGTTTTCGGCAGCCTGCTCACGGCGCTGCTCATTCGCGACGGCCATGAGGTCTGGATCGCCGGCAGGGACGCGGCGAAGGCCGCAGCCTGCGCCGCCCGGCTCGGCGCGCGCCCGCTCACGGTCGATCATTTGCGCGATCCCTCCAGGATCCTGGAGGCCGCGCCGCAGGCGGTGATCGACGCCGCCGGCCCGTTTCAGGACTACGGTGCCGACCCTTACCGTATCGCCCGTTTCTGCATCGAGAACGACGCCGATTATTTCGACCTTTCCGATGATGCGGACTTCACCGCCGGCATCGCCGCGCTGGATGA
>JAOTVC010000289.1 GCA_029863585.1 Alphaproteobacteria bacterium
TGCCCATGACGTTGTACATGGCGCTGAGGAAGCGGGTCTCGGACGGCTCGAAGGAGATCTTGCCTTTGAACCGTGGATCGCAGAGCTCCATGTAGGTCTTGGGCGGGTTCTTGACCAGATTGGTGTTGTAGACGATGCCATGCTCGTTAAGAGCCCAGGCCGCCCAGCGGTTGTCCTTGTCGAGGAATTCCTTGTACTGGGGCAAAACCTTCTTGGTGGCCGGGGTGGGATAGCGCGCGGCGATCTTCTTGTTCAGCAGTTCCTGCATGTCCGCGGCGGCAATGGACACGACGTCGGTCAGATGGCGGCCAGCGGTTTCCTCGGCCACCATGCGGTAGGCGGCATCCTGAGAGCCCAATTCTGATTCATTGACCTTGAGCCAGGGATAGCGTTTGCGGAACAGGTCGATACGGCCCTTGCCCAGCTTGCCCCGCAGGCTCCGGATGAGGTTGATCTCGCCTTCCTTCTTGGCGCCTTCGATGATTCGCTTTTCGCGCTCCGCCGCCGGCATCTTGGCCAACTCCGCGAAGATCTTTTCTGCCTTGGTAAGCTCCTGCGCGCTTGCCGGCGCGCCCAGCGCTGCCGACAGAGCCAAACCCGCGCCGAGCGCGAATGAAACCGTCGTTCTCAAATATGTCATGTGATTCTCCCTCCACGATGGGGCGGCAGCCCTTCGCCAAAGGCGCTGCCGTCGGACCCTGCGCATCAGCGATGGACGCGCGTTGCGGTCATTATCGGGTCAACACCCTAACAAGTAAAAGACTTCTCGGTCTTGGGCCGATCAGATGAGCTCCTGAATGCCTTCCCCGGCGCCCGGCACGCTGGCTTCAACGCGCGCGCGCTCGATGGTTTCCGCCGTTTCCTTCACCAGATCATCCAGATCAATGGTCGTCAGCCGTCCGCCTTTCTTGAGCAGGCGTCCGTCCACCATGACCGTTTCGATATTGTTGGGTTCCGCCGATTGCACGAGCATGCGCGTCGGCACGGTCTTGGGCATCATATTGACGTCCGTCGTGCGCACCAGGATCAGGTCGGCGCGTTTGCCGGGTGTGAGAGACCCCACCTGGTCATCGATGCCGAGCGCCCGGGCCCCGTTGATGGTCGCCATTTCCAGAACCCGCTCGGACGATATGGCGAATTCGTCTTCGATCCGGCCGTTCTCGATATTCTCGATGGCTTTCATGATGGCGAACATGTCGGCATTGCCGCACAGGATCGTGGTGTCGACCGACAGGCTGACGGGCACGCCGGCTTCCAGGAATTTTCCCACCGGCGTGATCCCGAACCCGGTGCGCAGCTCGGTATATGGGCTGAGGCTGACCGGCGTCTGCGTTTCCGCCAGCAGGCGCAAGTCCTCGTCGGAATGGTGGGTCACGTGGATCAGCAGGAGATCGGGACCAAGCAGCCCCGCCTTGGCGAGAGTCTGGATGCCCTGTCGGTCATCGACCCGCTTGGGGTTGGTCCCCATGTGGCTGGTCACGCGGATGCCCCGGGCGCGCGCGAACTCCCATTCCGTGGCGCAGGTCTCGATCGGGTTGTTCTCCGGCCCCCGCGGCGCGATGGCGAGGGAGATGAGCCCGTCGGGCGTGCGCGTCCCTCCCTTGAACCAGCGGTCCTGGAAATCGGCGATATCCTCAAGGGGCAGGGTCGAATCCTTGGGCGTCTTGCGCGAATAGCCGTAGGAGAAGCAGGCGCGTCCCCCGGCGGCCAAATGGGCGCGCATCTCGGCATCGGCATATCCCGGATCCAACAGGTTGTGGGACCAGTTGTTGACCGTGGTGATGCCGGAATACAGCCCTTCGGCCAGGGCCAGGCGCACGCCGCAGGCATTGTTTTGCGGGGTGAAGAACTTCCCGAGCAGGCGGCTCACATAGTAATAGCCGGTGCCCTCCACATGGCCCGACATATTGCGCGCCACAGCACCCCACATGTGCCAATGGGTCTCGATGAATCCGGGCAGCGCGATCAATCCGTCGCCCCGGATCGTTTCCGCATCCGGCGCTTCAAGGCCTCTTCCCACCGCCACGATGGCGCCGTCCCGCACATGGACATCTCCGTCTTCGATCTCGCCCAGGGTTTCGTCCATGGTGATGACATGGGCGTTGCGCACCACGTATTCGCCGCGCGCTGGCAATTCGCTGCCGGCACCGGGGACAGACTGCGGGTGATGGCCCCCGGCGTCTTCCGGCCTGGTTGGTGCTTGCATTCTATCCTCCCGCGACCGAAGCGGGCGTTCCGGCTCCGCGGCCGATTGCGTACCCCTGGTCGTTCCCTATGATGAACCCGAATGAGACGGGATACGAATAGGCGGCTAGTGTCGCCTACGCAACCGTCCAATGCCGTAGAACCGGGATGACGAGAGCCGCGCCGTGACGAAAAATTTCTTTTTGGGATGCACCTACAATTTTCTCCAGCCCGAAGATGACGCACCGCCGCTCCGGCGATTCGAGATGGTGCGCAACGCCGGTGTCTTCGATTACATCAACTGGCTTCCGCCGCCGCCGATCCTGAAGGACTGCATCGCCGCGTCAGAAAAGACCGGCATCCCGATGACCACCACGAACTGCAGCTACCAGCTTGGCCAGGACGGGCCCGATCTTCTCGATCACGTGCGCACCGCCGGCGCGGTGGAGGCGGAATTGTTGAATGTCATGCTGCGGGCCACCGCCGCCGACGGCCACGAGCTGACCGACCGGGAAATTATCGATACCTATGCCCGCGCGGCCGAGCTCGGCGCCTCCCTGGACGTCGAGGTCAGTTTCGAGCTGCACGTCGATTGCTGGAGCGAGAAATACAAGCGGGTCACCCCGGTGATCGAGGCGGCCCGGGCGGAGGACCTCACGTTTCACTTCACGCTGGATTACAGCCATGTCGTGTTCAAGATCGAAAACCTGGAACAGCAAAGGATTTCCGAGGTCGAGGACGACGTCGCCGCGGGCCGAGTGGTCCTCGACCCGTTCGAGGAAGGCAGCCTGTGCGAAGAATGGCTCGGCCTCAACGCGGTGCGGTTTGCCCAGTTCCGCCCGGTCGTGCCCAACAACCCGCTCAACGTCTGGGCCAAGGCGCCCGACGGATCGCTGCCGCGGGGCATCATGTATCCCTTCACTCGCCCCGCCCCCGGCGAATGGCATTCGCCGTGGTTCGCCCATCGCCTGTCGGCCTGCAAGGAAGCCTTCCGCAAGGTGCTGGCCCATCACCTTGCGGACCCCGCGAGCCCGCTGAAATATGTCATCACCGAAATGATCGCCAGCCCCGATTACGGACTGAATGCGAAATTCTCACTGTTCGAGCATAATGTAGCGGCAGCGGCGTGGATTCGCCGGACCTGGTCCCG
>JAOTVC010000080.1 GCA_029863585.1 Alphaproteobacteria bacterium
CGGCGTTGAGCAGGCCCTGGGTCTCGTGCTGGCCGTGGATTTCCACCAATTCCGCGGCCAAGGCAGCCATCAGGCCGGCGCTTACCGGTTCATCGTTGACATAACCGCGCGAACGGCCGTCGCGGCTGACCACCCGGCGCAGGATCAGGGTCGTATCGACCGGCAGGTCCCGTTCCGCGAGGATGCCGAGGGCGGGATGGTCGTCGGGCAGCTCGAATTCGGCCGTGACCTGGGCCTTGTCCGCGCCGGCCCGGATCAGGCCGCTGTCCGCGCGGCCGCCGATGGCCAAGCCCAGTGCGTCCAACAGGATCGACTTGCCGGCGCCGGTTTCGCCGGTCAGCACGCCCAAGGATCCGGTGAAGTCGAGGTCGAGCCGGTCAACCAGAACGACGTCGCGGATCGAGAGGCGGCGTAACATGAAGGGTCAGAATATGGAATCCCAAGCGCGGCCGAACCACGACTTGCGGGAGATCGAGCTGGCGACCTCCTCGCGCTTGGGCTTGATCCCGGTCATCAGGACGTAGGAATCGAGGTACCACTCGCTTCCGGGGAAATTGTGGCCGAGGACGGAGGCCGCCTTCTTCGCTTCGTCCTTGATGCCCAGTGCCAGGTAGCTCTCGGTCAGGCGGTGGAGCGCTTCCGGGACGTGGGAGGTGGTCTGGTAGGTCTTGATCACTTCCTTGAAGCGGTTGATGGCGGCGATGAACATGCCGGCTTTCTGGTACCAGCGGCCGACCGACATTTCCTGGCCGGCGAGCTGGTCCTGGGTGAGGTCGTATTTCAGCTTGGCGTCGCGCCCGTACTTGCCGTTGGGGTCGCGTTTCATCACCGCCTGAAGCTCTTCCATCGCCTTGCGGGTTATGCCCTGGTCGCGCTGCACGTCGGCGATCTGTTCGTAATAGCAGAGCGCCTTGAGGTAATGGGCGTACTCGATATCCCGGCTGCCCGGATGGAGGCGGATGTAGCGGTCGAGGCCGACGATCGCCTCGGTATAGCGGTTCATGGCGTAATAGGTGTAGCTCGACATCAGCATCGACTTGGTCGCCCAGATGGAATAGGGATGCTGGCGTTCCACCTCGGCGAAGACCTTGGTTGCGTCGGTGCCTTCGCCCCGGGTCAGCAGGCTCATGGCGCGGTTATAAAGCGTTTCCGCGGGCTCCTCCTTGCCGGATATCAGGGGGGTCCGCCCGGAGCAGGCGCCAAGCGCGACGACGCAGGCGACCAGCACACCAAGCACCCGGCCGGACAGGCGCCACTTCGCGCGCGCCGTGCGCTTCGCTGCATGTCGATCCGAGGATGAAAATTTCGTTCCGGTCATTGCCAGACGGTAATTACCACATGGGTTCGGGCCGCTGCCCGAAAACGTCGCCAGAGTATAACATGGGCGGGCGGGGACGGGGCAAGCCGAAGCAGGCCCGGCCAAGCGCGTCGGGCGCCGTCGCGGGGTGCGATGCGGTGCGGTTAGCGGATGGCGGCTGCCGGGAGTTCGTCGGCAAAGCCGAAAGCGGAAACCTCTGGTTCGATCTCGTGGGCCGGGGCCTTCGGCATTGGAACCTTGGTCCAGGCTTCGGGATCGGCGAACAGGGCGGCCAGCAGCCGATGATTCATGGCATGGCCCGAACGGGAGCCGCGGAAATGGCCGATGATCGGCGCGCCCGCAAGGTAGAGATCACCGACCGAGTCCAGAATCTTGTGCCGCACGAATTCATTGTCGTAACGCAGCCCGGAATCGTTCAGCACCTTTTCCCCGCTGACCACGACGGCGTTGTCGAGCGAGCCGCCGCGCAGCATGCCGCAGGCCCGCATGGCCGCGACTTCATGCTCGAAACCGAATGTCCGGGCGCTTGAAATCTCGCTCTTGAAGGTGCCGTTCGCGAATTGGACGAAATGGTCCTGGCTCGCGACCAGGGGAGAGTCGAACTCGATATTGAAGGTCACGGAGAAACCGTCCCCCGGCACCAGCATCGCCTTCGATTTGCCTTCGCCCACGGTCACCGGCTTCAAGACCTTGATCGCGGTCTTGGGCAAATCCTGCTCCATGATGCCGGCGCATTCGATGAGGAAGACGAAAGGCGCGGCGCTGCCATCCATGATGGGAACTTCCGGCCCATTGATTTCGACCAGCGCGTTGTCGATGCCGAGGCCGGAAAAGGCCGCCATCAAATGTTCGATGGTCTTGATTTCCACGCCGTCGGAATTGGCCAGGGCCGAACACAGCTTGGATTCCACCACGTAATCCCAAACTCCCGGAATGACGGCCTGGCCGCCCGGGATGTCGGTCCGCTTGAAGCGGATGCCCGAATCGGGTTTCGCCGGGCAGATGGTCATGCTGACCTTGGCGCCGGTATGGAGGCCGACGCCGGAGCACCCGATGGCATTCTTCAAAGTCTTCTGGAAGGCGTAAGAACCCATAGTCCCCTATCACCTCGCCCGTCCGCGCATGGCCCCCACCATGATCCCCAAGTACGGACGTGCCTCAAAAAAACGCGTTGAACTTAGTAAACCAAACAACCGATGGACACCCTGGGGCGCCCGTTTCCCCTAAATCGGCAGCCCGGCACGAAATGCACACATCCGGGGCGCCCCCTTAACAAAGGCTCTGGAGGACGTTTACCAAACATCCCCCAGATGCCTCAAATCAACAATTATTACATATTGTTACGGGCGTTATTCCCTGATTGCAGGGGGTTGCGCCCGGTTCCCTCAATTGGCCTGACGCCGGAGGAAGGCCGGAATTTCAAGCAGATCCTCCTGTACGTCCTTGTCCAGCCCGCCCTTGGGCGCCAGATCGCCGAGATCGCCCTGGGGCGGCTCGTCCACGGCCGGCGGGGCCTTGGCGGGCTCCGGTTCGGCCTTGGGTTCCGGCCGGGGCTCCGGCCGGGGTTCCGCCGCCGCCCGCGGCTCCATGTCCAGGCGCGGTTCCGGCGACTGGGGCAGGGGAGACAAGCCATCGCTATCGGGCGTGGCGGATGGCGGCGTCGGCTCGGCGACCGGGGCCGGCGTGGCTTCCGGCGCGGGAGCCGTCCAGGCCGGTGCGGCGGGCGCCGGCTCACCCATCGCGATGCGGGGCTCCGGACCGTCGGCCCGCGACGCCGTGGTCTTCTCGGTCCATTCGCTGCGGGCCCGCCCGGTCCCGGTGACCCGCTCGAACAGGCTGGGGCCCCTGCGGCGAGGAGGTTCGGCCTGGGCTGGCGACGGGCTTGCGTCGGTCCGATAAGTCTGGGTCAGAGGATTGGCATCGGCCATGAATCCGGCCCGCGCGCTTTCCGGCGCTTCCGGCGCCTCCATCGGCGGCGGCGGCAGGAAGCTGTCGGAGGCGGATCCCGTGGCATCGCCGACGGCCATGCGGCGCCCGCCCGCGCTGGCCTGTGCCCGAACTTCGGTGACGGCTGCCGCGGCTTCCAGGTCGAACACGGGAATCTCTTCCGGTTGCGCCGGGCGCCTGGGATCGGGCGTCTGCGTCTGGGGTTCCTCGCGGCGGCTGGAAAATTCCTGGGCCGGCGCCGGGGCCGCGTTGTGGCGCACCGGCGTGTTGTCGCTGACCAGGCTGATATGGCCGAGCGGCTTGGGATGGGCCGAGGCTTCGGCGTCGATGCCCGTGGCGATCACGGAAATCCTCATGCGCCCGTCCAGATCCTGGTCGAAGGTGGAGCCGAAAATGATATTGGCTTCGCCGTCGACTTCACTGCGGATCCGGTTGGCCGCCTCGTCGACCTCGAACAGGGTCATGTCGAAGCCGCCGGTGATGTTGATCAGCACACCGCGCGCCCCTTCCATGGACACGTCGTCCAGCAGGGGATTGGAAATGGCGGCTTCGGCCGCGGCAATGGCGCGGTTGTCGCCTTCGGCTTCGCCGGTCCCCATCATGGCCTTGCCCATCTCGCTCATGACCTGGCGCACATCGGCGAAATCCAGGTTGATGAGCCCGGGCATGACCATCAGGTCGGTGACCCCGCGGACGCCGGAATAAAGAACGTCGTCGGCCATTTCGAAGGCCTGGGCGAAGGTGGTCTTGTCGTTGGCGATGCGGAACAGGTTCTGGTTGGGGATAATGATCAGGGTATCGACGTAGTGCTGCAGTTCGGTGATGCCCTCTTCGGCGATCCGCATGCGGTTCAGCCCTTCGAACTGGAACGGCTTGGTCACCACGCCGACCGTGAGAATGCCTTGCTCCCGTGCGGCCCTGGCAACCACCGGCGCGGCGCCGGTGCCGGTGCCACCGCCCATGCCGGCGGTGATGAACACCATATTCGACTGGTGGACCTGCTCGATGATCTCTTCGATGGCCTCTTCCGCCGCCGCCCGTCCGACATCGGGCCGCGAGCCGGCGCCGAGGCCTTGGGTGATGTTGCGGCCGAGCTGGATCTGGCGTTCGCAGTTCGACTGGGCCAGGGCCTGGGCGTCGGTGTTGGTGACCACGAACTCGACGCCGCCGAGATTGTTTTCGATCATGTTGTTGACGGCGTTGCCGCCCGCGCCGCCCACGCCGACGACGGTGATGCGCGGTTTCAGGTCGGGTTCGGCGTGCGGCATCTTCAGGTTAAGGGTCATGACAGCCTCCTCAAGCGATGGTCAAATCGATCCGGTCACGGGTGAATGGACTGGCCCCGGAGACGGGCCGGACCGGGCCGCCCAGGGCGATGGGTTGTGTCCCCGCGCGGGGGACGGTGGCGAATTCAAAGGTTTTCACGGAGCCAAACACCGAACCGGCCCATCAGGCCGTTCGGTTCCTGTGTCAGTGATCGGGAACGGGCGGCGAGGGCCGCGGCGGGGGCCTCGTCGGGGCGGCGCTGGGCATAGGCCAGAAGACCGGCACAGGCCGCGAAGGCGGGGCCGCCGGTGGAATCGGCGAGCCCGGCGATCTTGAGCGGCCGTCCGCGCCGGACCTGCTTGTCCAGCACGTCGGCGGCGAGCTCCGCCACGCCTTGCAATTGGCTGGCGCCGCCTGTCACCACCATGCGCCGGCCGGCAATCTTGTCGTAGCCGGTCATCTCCAGCCGCCCGCGGATCAGTTCGAAGGTTTCTTCCAGCCGCGGGCGGATGATGCCGACCAGCATGGACCGCGGCACGTGGTTGCCGTGGCTGCGGTCTTCCTCACCCATCAGCGGCACGTCGATCATGTCGCGGTCGTCGCTGCCGGAAACTATGGCGTTGCCGTAGAGCGTCTTCATGCGCTCGGCGTGGGCCAGCGGCGTCGAAAGGCCGCGCGCGATATCCGCCGTGACATGGGCGCCGCCGATGGGGACGCTGTCGGCGTGGATGAGATGACCGTCATAGAACACGGCCACCGAGGTCGTGCCCGCGCCCATGTCGATCACCGTGGCGCCCAGGTTGATCTCGTCCTCGACCAGGGCGGCGAGTCCCGCGGCGTAAGGGGCGATGACGATGTCGGCCACGTCCAGCCGGCAGCGGGCGAGGCAGGTCACCAGGGTGCGCACCGCGCCGGCGGTGGCGGTCACCATGTGCATGTTGATCCCCAGCCGGTCGCCGTACATGCCGCGGGGATCGCGGATGCCCCTGGCGCCGTCGATGGAATAGCCGACCGGCACGCAGTGGATCAGCTCCCGGTCGGACGAGGCGCAGGCGGCGTGGCCCTGGGCCAGCACCTTGCGCACGTCGCCATCGCCCACTTCGTGACCCGCGATGGAAACGTCGTAATGCAGCACGTCGGAGCACGGCGCGCCGCCGGACAGGTTGACGACGACCTCGTCGATGGTTTCGCCGGCCATCTGCTCGGCCGCATGCACCGTGGCCAGCACGGCGTTTTCCGCCGCCTCGACGTCGGTGATCATGCCCGACCGAACGCCGTCCGAGGCATGATGGCCGATGCCGATCACGCGGATCGCGCCGCTGTCTTCCATGCGGGCGATAAAGCAGGCGATCTTGGACGTGCCGATGTCCAGCGCCGCCACCGGCCCGTTCCTGTGTCTGTTGAGACGCGGTTTCATTCCCCCGTTCTTCCCCTCACGTGTCCTTGCTCGGCTTGCCGGCCGGTTTGCCGCCGTGTTTCTTCGATTTTCCGTCTTCCCCCTTGCTGGGGGCGCGCGTGCGGACCACCAACCGGTCCTTATAGCGAAGGTCGATGGCCAGCACGTCGCGGTCCAGAAGCCGTTCGCGGCGGTCCAGGCGGTCGAGGGTCGCCAGCGCCCGCGCGGCGTTCTTCTCCGGCAGGCGGGCGACGATTCCGTTCTTGAAGCGTAGGTCCCAGCGGCGGTCCGAGACCCGCACCAGCGCCTTCAGGCGGCGATTGAGCCTGGGATGGCCCTTGAGCAGGCGGATCATCTCCGCCGCCTTTTTCGGGGCGCCTTTGCCGACCACCAGCGGCAGCTTCCAGAAGCGTTCCAGCTTCCAACGCGTGACCACGACGCCTTCGGCGTCGATCAGGGCCAGTTGACCCTGGTATTGCCAGAGGGCGAGGGGTTTGCGCTCGGCCACGTGGATCAGCACGGTGTCGGGCAACCGGCGTTCGACGGTCGCGGTGCGCACCCAGGCCAGCATCTCCAGCCGTTCCTTGGCGCGATAGGGATCGAACGCCAGGGTCGGCATGCCGCGTTCGGCCCCGGCCGCGCGTTCCAGCGTCCAGCGCGAGGCCCGGGCGCGGCCGCTGATCAGCACGTTCTCCACTTTGAGGCCGGCCTTGGCGCTCAACGCCAGCGCCTGATCCTTGGTGTAATTCGCGAAACGGCCGGCCTCCCCGGAGATCACCAGCCACGCGCCGGTGATCACCACCGCGGCGCCGATGCCAAGGGGCGGCGCCACGCGCGCCGCCCGTTTCAGGGCGGGGGAAAGGGTCCGCTTGCGCGGATTGCGGGCCTTATTGGGGCGACGGCTGCTTCTCAGCGCGGGCATGAGGCGTCCTCCACCATCCAGGAGACCAGTTCGGGGAACCCGATGCCGGCGTGGGCGGCGATTTCAGGAACCAGGGAGAGCGGCGTCATGCCGGGCTGGGTGTTGACTTCCAGCACATAGAAAAACCCCGTCCCGCCTTCGGTGTCGTCGAAGCGCAGGTCGGTGCGGCTGACGCCGCGGCAGCCCAAAGTCATGTGGGCGGTCAGCCCGACCTCGAGCGCGTCCGAATAATCATCTTGCGACAGCGGCGCGGGCATCAGGTGCCGGGCCTTGCCCTCGGTGTACTTCGCTTCGTAGTCGTAGAACTGGCCTTCGGGGCGGATCTCGATGGCGCCGAGCGCGCGATCGCCCAGCACCGCGACCTGGATCTCCCGGCCGGGTATGTAGCGTTCCACCAGAACCTTTTCGCCGAAGGTCCAGTCCGCCGCGCGCGGCCGGCCGTTGCCGCCTTCGGTCACGATTTGGACGCCCACCGACGATCCTTCGTTGATCGGCTTGACCACATAGGGGGGATCCATCACCCGGCCCGCGATCACCTCGTCCCGTGCGGCGATGCGGCCCTCGGCGCAGCGCAGGCCCGCTTCCGCGAACAGGCGCCGCGCGGTCGGCTTGTCCATGGCGAGGGCGGAAGCCAGCACGCCGGAATGGGTGTAGGGAATTTCAAGGAACTCCAAGACCCCCTGGATGCAGCCGTCTTCGCCGTAGCGGCCGTGCAGCGCGTTGAACGCGACGTCGGGCTTGGGGTCGAGAGCGGCGACCAGCGCGGCCATGTCGCGGCCGACGTCGATCTCGGTCACGCTATGGCCAAGCTCGCGGAGCGTCCCGGCAACCGCGGCGCCGGAGACCAGGGAGACCTCGCGCTCGGCAGACGGGCCGCCCTTCAGGACCGCGATGTTGAGGCGCGAGCTCCGCGCGGCGGCGTTCATTGCACGGCTCCGCGCAGCGACGCGGGCCCGGAGCCCGCCGGCGCGCCGACGCGCCGGATTTCCCATTCCAGGGTCATGCCGGTGGTCTTCTTGACCCGGCGCCGGACTTCCTCGCCGAGCGCCTCGATATCGGCGGCGCTGGCGCTGCCGGTGTTGATCAGGAAATTGCAGTGCTGCTTGGAGACCTCGGCGCCGCCGAAGGTCAACCCGCGGCAGCCGGCCTGCTCGATCAGTTCCCAGGCCTTGGGTTCGCCGTCGGGTCCGCCGGGATTGCGGAAGGTGGATCCGCCGGTGCGGCTGCGGACGGGCTGGGTGTCGGAGCGGTCTGCCTGAATCTTGGCGATGGCGCGGTTGATGTCTTCCGGCGATCCCGCTTCGCCCGCCAAAACGGCCTCGGTGAAGATCCAGTCGGACGGCACCGCCGAGGCGCGGTAGGAAAAACCGAGTTCGTCGGGCCCCAAAACGTGCAGCGCGCCGTCCGGGGCCAGCGCCGTGGCGGAGACCACCACGTCCTTGGTTTCACGCCCATAGGCGCCCGCATTCATGCGTAGCGCGCCGCCGATGGTTCCGGGAATTCCGGCGAAGAATTCGAGCCCCGCGATGCCGGCCCCGGCGGCCGCCTTGGCGAGGACCGAATCCAGGACCCCGGCGCCGGCGGTGATTTCCGTGCCCTTGGCCGAAACCTTGGCGAATTCGCCTCCCAGCCGCACCACGACGCCGTGGATACCGCCGTCACGCACCAAAAGGTTCGACCCGACGCCGATCACGGTGACCTGCACGTCGGCGGGGCGCTGGCGCAGGAAGGCGGCGAGGTCATCGGTATCGGCGGGACGGAACAGGACCTCCGCCGGGCCGCCGACGCGGAACCATGTGGTCTGGGCGAGATCCGCCATTTCCCGGTAGCGCCCGCGCACCGGCGGCAGCCGGTCCAGCAGCCGGCGGGAGGCTTGAAGCGCGGCCATCATGGCGCATCCTCCCGGCCTCTGGATCCGCCCGCGGCGTCGCCCGAGTCCGCCAGGCGGTCCAGTGCCCGGGGCAGGTCCTGGGCCCAGTTGGTGATGGAGCCGGCACCGAGGCATACCACCAGGTCGCCGGGTCGCGCCTGGACGCGGATGATGGTGGGCAGGCTTTCGGGTTTGTCCAGGGCGATAACATTGTGGTGACCGTGTCCGCGCAGGCCTTCCACCAGGCGGTCGCGGTCGATGCCGATGATCGGGGTTTCGCCGGCGGGGTAGACGTCGGCGACCACCACCGTGTCGGCGTCGTTGAAGCAGGTGCAGAATTCCTCGAACAGCGCCTTGAGCCGGGAATAGCGGTGCGGCTGGACGACGGCGATGATCCGGCCGGCCGACGATTCCCGGGCGCCGCGCAAGACAGCGGCGATCTCCACCGGGTGATGGCCGTAATCGTCGATCACCGTGACGCCACCGGATTCGCCGGTCTTGGTGAAGCGCCGGGCGACACCCTTGAAATTGCCGAGCGCCGCGCGGATCACGTCGTCGTCGATGCCCATCTCCTGGGCCACGGTAATCGCCGCCAGCGCATTCTGGACGTTGTGCCCACCCAGCATCGGCAGGGTGAGGCCTTTCAGGGTGCGGGGATTGTCCGATGCCCGGGTGGTCAGCTCGGCGTCGAAGCGCACCTCGCCGGTGCCGCTTTCCACGCCGACGGCCCGCACATCGGCCTGGGGCGACATGCCGTAGGTCAGCAGCTTGCGGTCCGAGACCTTGGGGATCATCGCCTGGACCTCGCCATGGTCGATGCAAAGTGCGGCAAAGCCGTAGAACGGGATGTTCTGGACGAAGGAGACGAAGGCGGCGCGGAGCGCGTCGAAATCGCCGTAGAAGTCCAGGTGCTCGGGATCGATATTGGTGACGACGGCGATGGTGGAGGGCAGCTTGGTGAAAGTACCGTCGGATTCATCGGCCTCGACCACCATCCACTCGCCTTCGCCCAGGCGGGCGTTGGACCCGTAGGCGTTGAGGATGCCGCCGTTGATGACCGTCGGGTCTAGGCCCGCCTGGTCGAACATCGCTGCGACCAGCGAGGTCGTGGTGGTCTTGCCATGGGTGCCGCCGACCGCCACCGACCATTTCAAATGCATCAGCTCGGCCAGCATCTCGGCCCGGCGCACCACGGGGATCAGCCGGGCCCGGGCGGCGGCGACCTCGGGATTGTCCCGGGGGATGGCGGAGGACACCACGACCACCTGGGAATCGCCCAGGTTGGCCGCGCCGTGGCCGACGTGAACGGCAATGCCCATGTCCCGGAGGCGCCGCACGTTGGGATTTTCGGAGACGTCGGAACCCTGCACCTTGTAGCCCAGGTTATGCAGGATCTCGGCAATGCCGCTCATGCCGATGCCGCCGATACCGACGAAATGAATGGTGCCGATGGTGAGCGGAAGCGCCCTCATGACGGGTCCCTCCCGCCATCGATCAGGCTGGTCGCGAGCCGCGCCAGGGCGCCCGCCGCATCGGCGTGACCGGCCCCGTGGGCGCCCCTTGCCATGGCGGCAAGGGTTTCGGGCTGCGTCAAGAGCTCGGTCAGGGCGGCGGCCAGGGCGGCGGGCGTGAATTCGGATTCCGCCATCATCTTCGCACCGCCGGCGACAACCACGGCCCGGGCGTTGAAGCTTTGGTGGTCGTCGGCGGCGTGGGCGTAGGGCACCAGGATCGCGGGCCTGCCGGCGACGGTCAGTTCCGCCACCGTCGACGCGCCCGAGCGGCAGATCACCAGATGGGCGCGGCCAAGGCGCGCGGCCAGGTCCTCGAAGAAGGGCGCGACCTCGGCGGCAAGGCCCATCTCGGCATAGGCGGCGGAGACCGCGTCGATGTCCTCGGGCCGGCATTGCTGGGCGAGGCGGATGCGGGCGCGGAGGTCCTCGTCCAGCGCGGCGAGGCTGGCGGGGATGACTTCCGACAGGATGCGGGCACCCTGGCTGCCGCCGGTGACCAGCAAGTGAATCTCTCCGCCCGCGGCAGGGGCTTGATAGGGGATGTCGCGCAGGGCGCGCACGGCCTGGCGCACCGGGTTCCCGGTCAGCACCGCCTTGCGCGCCATGGCGCCGGTGATCTTTTCCACCTTGGGGAAAGAGGTGGCGATGGCGGTGACCCGCGGTGCCAGCAGCCGGTTGGCGCGGCCCAGGAACGCGTTCTGCTCGTGGATCAAGGTCGGCAGGCGCAGGCTGGAGGCCGCCATCAGGGCGGGCACCGAGGTGTACCCGCCGAAGCCGACCACCACCGACGGCGTCAAGCGGCGCAGCAGGCGGCGCGACTGCAGCGTTCCGAGGATGAGGTCGAGGACGCCCTTCGCGCGGCGGGCGAGCCCGACGCCGCTGACCCGTCCGGCGCGCACCGCATAGGTCGTGATGCCGGCGATCGACTTGCTCCAGGCCGCGCCCCGGCTGTCGGTCAACAGCGCAAGGGCGTGACCCAGCCCGCTCAGTTCGCCGGCCAAGGCTTCGGCCGGGAACACGTGGCCGCCGGTGCCGCCGGCAACCAGCACGATGGGCGAGGCCCTCTTGGGATCGCGTTCGGTCATGGTCATGCGCCCCTTAGGCCCCCCTCAAGCCGACGCGCTTGCGGGTCAACGCCAGCACCATGCCCTTGGTGATGGCGATGCCGATCAGCGATGATCCGCCGTAGGAGATGAACGGCAAGGTCATGCCCTTGGTGGGCATGAGGCTCAATGTCGACGCCATGTGGATGACCGCCTGCAGGCCGAACTGCGTGACCAGCCCGGTGACCGACAGCAGCACGAACAGGTTCTGGCTTTCCAGGCTGCGGGCGATGCCGCGCAGCACGATGAAGGCGAACAGGAGGACGATCAGGAGGCAGGCCAACAGGCCCAGCTCCTCGCCGGCGACGGCGAAGATGAAGTCCGAATGGGCGTCGGGAAGCACCTCCTTGACGGTGCCTTCGCCCGGCCCGCGGCCCAGCAGGCCGCCGTTCCTGAAGGCTTCCAGTCCGGTCGAGACCTGGTAGCTGTCGCCCGCGGCGGGGTTGAGGAAGCGGTCGACGCGGCTCGTCACATGGGGCAGGTAGGTATAAGCCAGCACGCCGCCGCCGACGGCCAGGCCGACGCCGACGCCGAGCAAATAAAGCGGCATCCCGGCGATGAAGAACTGGGCGAAGAACATCGCCGTCACCAGGCCCGCCATGCCCATGTCTGGCTGCAGCACCAGCAACAGGATCACCAGCCCGAAAATCCCGAATCCGATGATCAGGCCGGGGAACCCTTCTTCGGATTTGGCGGTGCTCAGCATCCAGGCGATGACCACGGCAAAGGCCGGCTTCATCATTTCCGACGGCTGCAGCGACATCCCGCCCAGGGTGAGCCAGCGGTGCGCCCCCTTGATCTCCGGTCCGACCAAGAGGGTCAGGACCATGAGGGCAAGGCTCAGGAGAAACAGGCCGAGGGCAAGCCGGCGCACGCCTCGCGGCTGGATCAGGGAGCACGCGATCACCGCGCCGGCGGCGGGCAGCAGGTAGATCATGTGCCGCTTGACGAAGTAATACGAATCGTAGCCGATCCGTTCCGCCACGGCGGGCGAGGCGGCCAGGGTCAAAAGCACGCCGAAGGCCATCAGCATGCCGATGGCGGCCAGCGACCAGCGGTCCAGGCTCCACCACCAGGTGGCCATGACCGAGGTATCCGTGCGGGCGAAGCCGATCATGCCGCGCTCTCCTCGAGGGTCGCCACGGCCTTACGGAAGGCGTCGCCGCGCGCCGCGAAATCGCTGAACTGATCGAACGAGGCGCAGGCCGGGGACAACAGAACCACGGGGCCGCCGTTGCCCGATGTTCGGCCGCGGGCCGCCGTCTGGGCCATGTGATGGGCGTCGGCAACCGCGGCCTCCAGGGTGGCGGCGTGGGAATGGGGAATTGCGCCGTCCAGCGCGGCGGCGATGTCGTCCGCCGCCTCGCCGATCAGGAAGGCGTGGCGCACCCGAGTGAGTTCGGTTCCCCGCGCCCGGGTCAACTCGGCAAAGCCGCCGTCCTTGGCCCGCCCGCCGGCGATCCAATAGATCTGGGGGTAGCAGGCGATGGCGCGCAGCGCGGCATCGGGATTGGTGGCCTTGGAATCGTTGACGTAGGTGACCGCGCCGATCCGCCGCACGGTCTCCTGGCGGTGGGGCAGGCCGGGATAGGTGGCAAGGCCTTTCGCCACGTGCCGGGGCGAGATGCCCGCCGACAGCGCCACTGCCGCCGCCGCCGCGGCGTTTTGCGCGTTGTGGCTGCCCGGCAGTTTGGGGGCCTGGGTAAGATCGGCGATCAGGCGGGTGGTTCCGGCCCGCCCGTCCAGCACATGGCCGTCCTCCACCCAGACGCCGCCGGGCACCGGACTCCGGCCCGAAATCGGCACCAGGGCGAGATCGCCGCGGGCGGCAAGGCGTTCCTCGATGGCCTGGCAATGGGCGTCGTCGGTTCCGATCACCGCGACGGCGCCGGGCCGGGTCAGGTCGAACAGGCCTTCCTTGGCGGCGACATAGCCGTCGATGCCGCCGTGGCGGTCCAAGTGATCGGGGCTGATATTGATCAGCACGGCAATATCGAAGACCGCGGTGGCGATCCGTTCGATCTGATAGCTCGAAAGTTCCAGGACGAACACGCCGCCGGGGCCGGGATCGTTCAGGCCGAGCGCCGCGGGTCCCAGGTTGCCGCCGATGGCCGCCCGGCGTCCGGCGATCTCGAAGATATGGCCGATCAGGGCGGTCACCGTCGATTTGCCGTTGGTTCCCGTGATGCCGACGAACCGCGCCTTCGAGCCGGCGCGGGCCAGCAGTTCGATATCGCAGATGATGGGAACCCCCGCGTCGCGGGCGCTGGCCGCGACCGGATGGGGTGCCGGATAGGTGTGGGGGATGCCGGGGCTGAGGACCAGCGCCTGGGTGCCTTCCCAGCCGCCGCCGGCGGGATCGCTGAGCGCGATTCCCTTTGCCTCTGCCGCCTTGCGCCGGGCGCCGTCGTCGTCCCAGGCATGGACGCGGGCGCCGGCCGCCGCCAGCGCCTCGACCGCGGCCAGGCCCGAACCGCCGAGCCCCATGACCGCGAATGTCTGTCCCTCGATGCCGCGAAGATGGATCATGCTCTCACCACCCTCACCGCAGCTTCAGGGTCGACAGGCCGATCAGGGCCAGAATCATGGCGATGATCCAGAACCGGATGACGATCGTGGGTTCGGCCCAGCCCTTCTGTTCGAAATGGTGGTGCAGGGGGGCCATGCGGAAGACCCGGCGTCCGGTCAGCTTGAAGGACACCACCTGGACGATCACCGACACCGTCTCCAGCACGAAAAGGCCGCCGATGATGACCAGCACCAGTTCGTGCTTGGTGGCGACGGAGATGGCACCGATGGCGCCGCCCACCGACAGCGACCCGGTGTCGCCCATGAACACCATGGCCGGCGGCGCGTTGAACCAAAGAAACCCGAGCGACGCGCCGACCAGCGCACCGCACAGCACCGCGAGTTCGCCGGTGCCGGGAACGAAATGGATCTGGAGGTAGTTCGAAAAAACGGCGTTGCCGACAAGGTAGGCGATCAACGCGAAACAGGCGGCGACGATCATCACCGGCACGATGGCGAGCCCGTCCAGCCCATCGGTCAGGTTCACCGCGTTGGACGACCCCACCATCACCACCACCCCGAACAGGGGGAACATCCAGCCCATATTGATCAGGACGTTCTTGAAGAACGGCACCGCCAGCGATGTTGCCAGCGGGTCGCGGGTCAGGAGCACGATCCAGATCGCGGCGATGAAGGCGACGACGATTTCCAGGCTAAGCCGCAGCCAGCCGGGCAGGCCCTTGTGGCTCATGCGGGTCAGCTTGAGGTAATCGTCGGCAAAGCCGATGGCGCCGAAGCCGAGCGTCACCAACAGCACCGCCCAGACATAGCCGTTGGTCAGATCAGCCCATAACAGGGTGGCCACCGACAGGCCGAGAAGGATGATGAATCCGCCCATGGTGGGCGTCCCCTTCTTGGTCAGGAGATGGCTCTCGGGACCGTCCTCGCGGATCGGCTGGCCGCCCGCCTGTCGCGTCTTGAGCCAGCGGATCACCGGGCCGCCGCAGAGGAAACTGATGACCAGCGCGGTCATCACCGCGCCGCCGGTGCGGAAGGTCAGGTAGCGGAACAGGTTCAGGAACCCGAGGTCGTCCGCCAGCGGCGGGAGGAGGTTGTAGAGCATCCTATCCTCCGTTCGCCGTTGTTTTCTGTCCGTCGGGCTCAGACACCATGGCCTCCACGACGCGGCCCAGGTTCTGCCCGTGGGAGGCCTTTACCAGCACCACATCGCCGGGACGCAAAAGGCTTTTGAGGAGGGGCACGAGGTCTTCGGGCCGGTTGGTGTGGCCGGCGCGCTTGTCCCGCGGCAAGGTGTCGTCGAGATGCATCATGTTGGCGCCGGTGGTCAGGACCAGGTCGACCTTGGCGGCCAGAAGGTCCTGGGCCAGGGCCTCGTGCGCCCGGGCGGACCCGCGGCCCAGCTCCAGCATGTCGCCCAGCACCGCGATGCGGCGCCCGCCCGGTTCCGGTTCGGTATCCTGAAGGATACGGAAGGCCGCCCGCATCGACGCGGGCGAGGCGTTGTAGGCGTCGTCGATCAGCAAGGCGCTGCCGCCGGCGAGCGCAATTCTTACCTTGCGGCCCCGGCCTTCCGGCGTCGCCATGGTGCCGAGCGCCGCCGCCGCCGCCTTGATGTCGCCGCCCAGGGCCCGGACGGCGGCGAGGACCGCCATGGCGTTCTGGGCCGAATGGCGCCCGGGCAGGGACAGTTCGAACGTCAATTGCTCGCCCAGGATGTCGCACGTCACCCGGGACGTTCCATTGGCCTTGAAGCCCGTCAGGCGGGCGTCGGCATTTTTGCTTTCGCCGAAACTGATGAAACTGCCGATCCCGCGGGCCTTGGCTTCCGATATCAGGAGCTCGAAATAAGGGTTGTCGGCATTGAGGATCGCGATCCCCGTCGGATCCAGCCCGTCGAAGATCTCGGCCTTGGCGAGCGCGATCTCCTCGACCGAATCGAAGAATTCCAGATGCACCGCGTTGACCGTGGTGACGATGGCGATGTCGGGTCGCACCAGGCGGGTGAGGGGCGTGATCTCTCCGGCATGGTTCATGGCGACTTCGAACACGGCAAAATCGGTGTCCGCCGGCATGCGCGCGACCGACAGCGGCACGCCCCAGCGGTTGTTGAGGTTGCCCGCGGTCGCCGACACCTTGCCGAGCGGCGCCAGGGCCGCTGCCAGCGCTTCCTTGGTGCTGGTCTTGCCGACGCTGCCGGTGATGGCGACGACCTTGGCCTCGGTCCTTCGGCGGGCCGCGCGGGCCAGGTGCTTCAGGCCGGCATAGGTGTCGTCGACGATGAGAAGCGGTCCCACCTCGGACTGCTCCTGGGGGATGCGGCTGACCATCGCCGCAGCGGCGCCGGCGGCGAAGGCATCTCTGAGAAAATCATGGCCGTCGAGGCGGTCGCCGCGCACCGCTATGAACAAGTCGCCCGGCGCGATGGAGCGGCTGTCGATGGAGACGCCGGTCGCCTGCCAGGACGCGGTCGAGTGGCCGCGTGTCGCAGCCTCGGCCTCGGCCGCGGTCCAAAGCGGCCGAGCCTCCCGGGCTGGCCCGCTCATGACGGCGCCCCGTCCGCTGACAGCCTCTTGGAGACCTCCTCGCGGTCGTCGAAGGGCAGAACCTGATCGCCGACGATCTGGCCGCGCTCATGGCCCTTGCCGGCAACGACCAGGACGTCCCCCGGCTCGAGGCCGGTGATGGCTTCGGCAATGGCCGTGCGCCGGTCGGCGATCTCGGTCAAACCGGTGCCGCCGGGGGCGCCTTGGAGGATCTCGCGACGGATGGCGGCGGCGTCCTCGCCGCGCGGATTGTCGTCGGTGACGATGGCCGC
>JAOTVC010000081.1 GCA_029863585.1 Alphaproteobacteria bacterium
GGGGTCCCCTTCCCCGATGCCAAGCGCGAAAGCGGGAAAGACGTCGGTCACCAAATTGAGATAGAGGATTTGAAGCGGCAGCAAGGGTAAGGGCAGGCCGCTCAAGGTCGCGATGCCGATCACCATGATCTCGGCGATGTTGCAGGACATCAGGTAGACGACGAACTTTCGAATGTTGCCGAATATGATCCTGCCTTGCTCCATGGCGGCGACGATCGACGCAAATGAATCGTCCTTCAGCACCATATGCGCGGCCTCGCGCGCGACCTGCGTGCCCCTTTGCCCCATGGCGATGCCGATATCCGCCTTCTTGAGGGCGGGGGCATCGTTGACGCCGTCACCGGTCATGGCAACGATGGCACCATTGGCTTGGTACAGGGCGACGAGAGCCAGCTTCGCTTCCGGACTGATGCGCGCAAAAACCTTGGCAGACATCAACTCGGCGCGCGCTGCAGCCGTCAGGGATTGAAGATCGGGCACGTCCACCAGTTCGACGACCTTCAGCTCCTGATAATCCCCAAGCCCGGCATCGGCCGCGATCTTGCGGGCGGTCGCTGCGTGATCCCCGGTCAGCATCACGACATCGACGCCGGCGTCGCGGCATTCGGCGACCGCCAGGGCCACGCCCGCTCTCAAGGGGTCAAGAAGCCCCACCAACCCGATCAATGTCAGGCCGCTAAAGGGTTCCTCTTCGTCCGTCGCAGCGGTCTTGGTCGCGAGCGCGATGAGACGCATCCCCTCCCCGGCGGCCGCTTCGTTCCGCCGAAGCCACTGTCGGCGGCCTTCAGCGTCGAGGGTGCGGGGCCCGGCCGGTGTCATCACCTTGGCGCAGGACGCGATCACGCTTTCCGGAGCACCCTTGACGGCGACGGTGCAGGCGCCATCCCGGCTATGGAACGTGGCCATCATCTTCGTCGCCGTGGTGAAGGCCTCCTCGCGCACTTCCGGGAATGCCTCCAATAGGGCGTTACGTTCGACGCCCCCTTCGCGACCGGCCGCAAGCAAGGCGAGCTCCATAGGATCGCCCACGCCCCAGGAATCTGCGGATGCCTGCGTCGGCCCCGTCAACGACGCGTTGTTGCAGAGAACGGCGGTTTCCAGGGCCAATCGGAGCGCTTCGTTTTCGGCCGGGATGACGGCTTCGCCGCCGCTTGAGAAGGCGGTTTCCGTGGCATGCCCGCCGTGTTCGAGATCCACCGTTGTTTCCGCGAGGAGAATTTGTGCGACGCTCATGCGGTTCTCGGTCAGGGTGCCGGTCTTGTCGACGAAAACCACTGTCGTTGCGCCCAGGGTTTCGACCGCCGACAGTCTTTCAATCAGGGCGTTGCGGCGCGCCATGCGCCACATGCCGCGGGCCAGCGCCACGGTCGCCACCACGGGAAGGCCTTCGGGCACCGCGGCGACGGCCAGCGCGACGCCCGTCGTGGCCATCAGCAGGACATCCCGCCCTGCCCAAATTCCGAGACCGCCGATCAGGGCGGCAAGCAGGAGCGTCACCCAGACAAGCTGGCCTCCCAGGCGATCAAGGCGCTGTTCCAACGGAGAGCGTTCGGGTTCCGCCAGCTCGGTCAGGCGGGCGATGCGGCCAAGCTCGCTCTCCATGCCGGTGGCGATCACGATTCCCTCTCCGGTGCCGGCGGTGACGGCGGTTCCCTTGAACGCGATGTTATTCCGGTCGGGGGCTGGCGTGTCGGGCGGCAGCCTAACGATATCCTTGGATACCGGAACGGATTCACCCGTCAATGTGGACTCGTCGCACTGCAGGTTAGCCGCTTCGACCAGCCGAAGGTCCGCGGTTATGATGTCGCCGGCTTCGAGGATCACGATATCGCCGGGGACGAGGTGTTCCGCCGAGACCTCGTAGAGCCTTCCATCCCGGCGGACTTTGGCAGGCACCAGGGAGAGACGCCGGAGCGCCTCCATGGACCGAACTGCCTTGAGTTCGGTGGCAAAGCCGATCGCCGTGTTCAGCGCCAGGACGATCAGAATCGCGGCCCCTTCGACGTTTTCGTCGAACACGAACGCCAGCGCCGCGGCGGCTGCAAGTAACCACACGATGACGCTCCGCAACTGGTCCAGCAGGATATGCCAGGTGGTCTTGCGGCTGGTGCGGCGAAGGGCATTGCGCCCATGGCGGCGCAGCCTGAGTGCCACTTCCGCGGAGGACAGGCCCTTGTCCAGCGTCACGCATTGATGGCGCAGAACCTCTTCGACCTCTAGGGCATGTGCCTTCGCCATCGGGGTTACCTCTCCCCGTAGACATAACGCATCCGGGCGGGGATTTCAGATTTTCGCTGCGATTGAACGAGGACACTGGATTAGGGGTGGCGCCTGATCCTCACGCTAACGAAGGGGAGGATATACGGTGTAAAACAATGGGCACCCCAAGAGTCCCGGCCCTGAAGGCTGCCCCCGGCGCGTTATCAGTCAGTTTCAGCTACCAGTATCTGACGCGCCCGACATCGACATGGATGAAGCCGGATTTGGGATAATACCCGACGCCGCCCACCTTCATTTCGACGGCGTGCGCGCGCAATCGTTTGAGCGAACAGCCCGGCACGCGGATATCGATTGCCATGCCCCGCATATGCAGGCTGCGGCGCGCCACGCCGGAACGGGTGGAAGCAAGGCGGGCATTGCTTTTGGGCGAACGATAGCCGGAAATGACCTCGAAAGGCGCGGTACCGCCGAGCCGAACCTGGAGCTCGAAAAGGGCGTCCAGAAGGCGGCGTGACATGGGGGCGACATCGCCGGTTCGGTGATCACGCAGCAGCCGGTCGATCTGGCGGCACGCTTGCGGCTGGTAATGACCGTCCGCCCAGTAGGCGGCGGCGAGGCTCTCATGGGTGTGGAGGTTCTTGAAGGTAAGCCGCCGGGCCGCGCCTGAAGGCGCAGCCAGGGCGGCGGCGGACGGCAGGATCAGGCCCGCGGCGGCGCCAAGGCCGGACAGGACAAGCTTCCTCCGGTCAAGAGCGTCAAAGTGCATCCCATTCATCCTCGTCAAACCCATACCCTTCCTATCCTAGTTGCCATGTCTTAACGAATTTCTCACGTGGCGTGGGGCTTCCAGCCGCAGCCCGTCGCCAGGAAAGTCTCCTGGAAACCCCGTCCCGGCCGCGAGAGAGCCGCGATCATGCGTGAATCGTGTCCATAGACGTCGTTCCGAAAATGAACGGTTCCATTGCGTCCGGCGAAGGCGGTCCAGTAAAGGATGAACACCGGCAATGGGTTTGTGACCGCGACGCTCTTCGTTTCACGGGGACCGTCTTCCCCGATTCCTGCAATTCTTGGTCGAAGGGCCGCATCGGGAAACAGGTAGGCCAGCAGCTTTTCCGGCCGTTCCAGGCGGATGCAGCCATGGCTCAGCGCGCGTTCGGGCCGCTTGAAGAGGGTGCGTTCCGGCGTGTCGTGGAGGTAGACGTCGAAGCGGTTGGGGACGTCGAATTTCACCCTTCCGAGCGCATTGAAGGAGCCGGGTATCTGTTGAATGCGGGTGCCAGGCGGTGGGACGCGCAGCGATCGCCAGTCGATTTGCCTTCCCTGTGGGTCGTCGTTCCGCCCGACGATGACCATGTGTTTGGATGCGAGATAGTCGGGCTGGTTTCTCAGTCGCGGAAAAATTTCTCGTCTCCAGATAGAATCCGGCACGTTCCAGGGGGGATTGATAAGGACCTTCCCAATCGTCGACTGCAGGACCGGCGTGGGATGGCGGCGGCTGCCCACCACGACGCGCATGCGGAGCGATTGGCGGCCTCCCTCCTGGACCTTCAAATTCGCCGCCGCGATGTTCACTTCTAGGCGGCGCATTGGAAAGGCGCGCGGCAGCCAGCGCCAGCGTTCCATGTTGGCGATGATTTGCGAGATTCTTTGTTCCACAGGGATGTTGAGCGCGGTGAGCGTCTTAGAACCGACGATCCCGTCGGGCTGCAGGCCGTGGCGGCGCTGGAACCCGATCACGGCGGCCTCGAGCCCTTCATCGAAGATCAAACTTTGGGAACCGGAGACCCTTTCGGCACCTTCCGCAATCAGGCGTCGGCGCAGGGCGGGCACCCGCCCGTCGTTCATCCCGCGCGAAAACAAGCGGCCGGCCGGGATCCGGGGCCAGCCACCCCTTGCGGCAATGGACCGGTAGCGCGCAAGGGCGGAGACCAAGGCCGAATAGCCCGGATGGGACGGTGGCAGAACCGAAAGTGCCGCATCGAGGCTGCCGTTTTCATACGCTGCCTGGGCGGCGCCGCTATCGAATTCAGGGCGGGTGATGTCCCAGGCCATACCGGCCGTCGCGGGAGAAATCTGGCCGAATCCGACAGCCCGTGCGTAACGGACGAACAGTTGCTTGAGGGCATCGTCGGGCCCTTGCGCCTGCGAGGACGCGGGCAATCGCGCGGCAGGGGAAAGTTGCACCCCGTGCCGGTAGGCGTGGTCCAAAATCAGCGTAACGCCGCGGAGCGGAGCACCGGGACCCATGACCATGACGGCGCCCCGGCCAGACCCGTCAGCTGAAGCCCCGGGGCTGGATGCCGAGGACGACGCAGCGATCAGGACGGCGGCGGTGAATGCCGTGCAAGAGATCATCTTGATCATGGGGCCCTTCATGACACGGGAAGGTGTCTTGGCGCAATACCCCCACTCATGATCGGGTTACAAGAGGCGCCGAACCTGGGCGGTGCCCGTGCGCCAACCTCGATCCACGTCCCGCTCAATCAAGCCCGTAGAGGGCCCGGGCGTTGGTGTCGGTGATCTTGAGGATCTGCTCCGGGTTGAGGTCCTTGCGTTCGCGGATCAAGGTGAAGGCGTTGATCTCGGTCGACGGATCGTGATGGCCGTAATCGGTGCCCAGCATGATCTGTCCCTCCCCCGCATAAGACAGGATATAGGGGATGTCGTCGGTCACCTCGCAGGCCACGAACATCCTGTTGCGCTCCAGAAGGTTGTCCGGAATCGGACGGCCCAGGCGCTTCAGGCGGTAGCGCAGGTCGTGGCACAGGTAGGGCACCCATTGGGCGCTGACTTCCACGAAGCCCCAGCGGATGTCCGGGTAGCGGGCGGGAATGTCCTTTTCGATCAGGGAGTGGAAGGCACCGACCGCCGGCAGCTTGAAGGTCGTGAACGAGGTGTCTTCCTGGAACATGTCGAAATGGGCGGTGGAGTTGTTCCCGGCATGGAAGCAGATGGCGAGGTCGAGGTCGCTGGCCGCCTCATAGAGGGGGTAGAAGAACGGATCGCCCACCGGTTTCTCCCATTCCAGGCCGCGGGCGAAGATGCCGCAGGCGCCGTGCTCTTTGGCTTGCGCCAGTTCCGCGCGCAGGACCTCGGGCGGCGACAGCAGCGGCGGCAGGGCGACCCAGCGCAGCCGCTTCGGCGCCTCGGCGTTGACCGCCGCCAGCCAGCGGTTATAGGCCCTGACCAGAGCCAGCTCGGTCGCCGCCTTGGCGACGGCAGGCCCCAGGAAGATGCTCGGATAGAGCACCTGAACGTCGATGCCGAGCGCGTCCATGTGATCGAGCCGCGCCTGGATGCTCTGCAATTCCCGGGATTCCGGCGTCGTGTCGGTGCCGACGTTGCTGTTCCTGCGTCTCAGCCGATTGTCGATCAGCCAGTACTGGGAGACCGGGCGCCCGCGTAGGCCCTCGATGTCGGGACCCCAGCTCTTATCCAGAATCAGCGGCGTGCGATTCTTGTCCGCCTCGGCGACATGGCCCCAGGTGAGCGGCGATTCGATCACATGGGCATCGGCATCAACGCTTCCCATGGCGCTGTTCTCCTCTTCTCTCGGCGGACCACCGGATCACAGTTCAGGCGGGCATGGCCAGCGCCATCACGGCAAGGTGTCGGCGGAATGACCGGTCGATGACGCCTTCCGCGGGCCGCGGACGCGTTCCCGTGTCGGGAGCACCACACACAGGCTCTGGTGGGCCACAGCCCCGATGGGCATTGGCGCGCTCGACCAACGGTGATTCAAGTGTTGCCTGATCCGACCCTGAACCGAAGCGGCGGCCATGCCAGTCCCTTTCCGCTATCCGTTCCCAGTGGGCGGACGGCGCGTCCGCGTCCGCCGCCCTGCGCCGCATCATCCCGCCGCTAGGCCGCCTATGTGCAATCAAGCGACTTGGCATTGCTGTAAGGCCCGGCGAAATGAATCTTGCAGGTCAAGCCCGGCTTGATGGCCGTCTTCTTGGCCTTCTTGCCGCCGATCGTAATCTTGGTTTCCTTGCCGCCGACCGATGCCTGGATGTTGCGCCCGTCGCGGTCCTTGAAATAGATCCGGCTGCCATTGCGCTTGACCTTCGCGATCTTCGCCGTGTGTGTGTAGTAAACCAGCTTGCGTTTGGCGACCTTGCCGGCAAGCGCCGCCTTGACGCGCTTGACCAGGTCCGGCGTCGCGGAATAGAGGCGAGCGACGACCGCTTCCACTTCGGCGGCGGAACTGGTGTTGAGGGTCAGTTTGCCGCGCTTGGCATCCTCCTTGAAGGCCGGGTCCTTGACGGCGGCGTCGAAGGCGGTGCGCAGGATCGCGACTCTGTCCTTGGGCGTCCCCGGGGGGCTTGCGAACATGCGCGCGATCTCTAGCGGCGTCAGCATGAAGGACAGAACCTTGCGCTTTTCAGGGTCCTTGGCGAGATCGAGCAGGTTGGGTTTATCCGCGAAGTCCGGGTCCGGTTTGTTGGACGCGATCATCAGGACCCTGAGCCGCCCTTCCTTGAGGTCCTTGGCGCGCTGGAACTTCAGGATCGACGTATAGGAGCCGCATTCACCCTGGATCTCGCCCCGCTCCATGGCGAGAAGGCGCAGTCCGGAGGCGCGGTAGCCCAGGATGATCTTGAACTTGGTGCCGAGCAGCGCGTTGGCGAGTTTGGGATAACTGTAGGATTCCCCGCCCCGTCCGGAGCCGCCCATGACGATCTCCTTGGCGAAGAAGTCTTCGACGGAATTGACGCCCGAGGTGTGCCAGAACACGCAGGATGAGGTTTCGGCATTCAGATTGCCGATGTATTCGAACTTCTTGCCGTCGAATTTGGTGCGTTTGTTGCCGAGGATCGAATCCTTCAGCGCACTGGAGCGGATGTTGCCTATGAAGGTGCCGTCCTTGGGCGCGATGTCGTAAGTGTAGTTCGCCAGAACGATGCCGCTGGCCCCGGTCCGGTTCTGGTTGATGACGCCGGGGTTGCCGGGAATGTACTTGGCGATGTGCCGGCCCAGCAGGCGGGCATAGAGATCGAAGCCGCCGCCCGGCCCGGCGGACGCCACGATGCTCAGCCTCTTGCCTTTGTAGAAATCGGCGCCTTCCGCCCCGCTAAGGCCTGCGGCGGCGGTCAAGGCTAGGCCGGTGAGTCCGGCGCAAATTCGATGGCTGAGCATCTGTTCCCTCCCGCGTTGTGGATTTTCCGGTAGGCCGGCGTCTGCCCCGGCCGACCGCTTCTGTCATAAACAAATTTTATACCGAAACGGCGAGCGCGTCACATATCTCCGCAACCGACACCACGCGGGCGAACCGTTGGGCGAGGATGCTGAGGATGACCTTGGCGACTTCCTCGCGGCTGACTGCGCCCCAGCCCTGGTCGGGAACCGCCCGGCACAGGGTCGCATCATGGACCAGCACAGATTTGAGATCGTGATTGAAGGCGTCGCGAATGGTGTTCTCTACCCCACCGGCGAGCGAAAGGCCGCAGACGGCGATGGTATCGCGCCCGGTTTCCCTGAGATGTGCTGCCAGGCGGCTTCCGTAAAAGGCGCCGTAGCGCGGCTTGCGCAGGAGGGTCTCTCCGGGCAGGGGGCCGAACCGGTCCGGCACGTCGACGCCTGGCGACCCCCACACCAGCCGGTTCGGCGGGCGAGAGGTCTTGCGCGGACCGATCTTGGGATCGCCCTGCCCAGGGCCGATGAAGATGACGGGTAGGCCGGCCTGCCGGGCGGCTGTCAGCAGCACTTCGATATTGTCGAGCACCCTCGGCAGATCTTGGTCAAATCCCGGGCGGGCGGGATCGACGAAATCGTTCACCACATCGTGGACCACGAGGGCGCCGGTCGCGGGACTGAGTTCGATGGCGGCGCTCATGCCGAGGGCTTAACCCGGCAAGCCCAGGTCGGCGGGGGTCCCGAAATCGAAGCCGCGTTGCCGCAGGAGCGGCATGACAAGGTCGTTGAAACGGGCCAGCCCGATGAGGAAATCGGGGAAGATGAACATGATGCCGTCGAGCCCGCCGTCCACCGCCAATTCCTCGATCAGGGCGGCCACGGTCTCCGGTCCACCGATGACGGGCAGGCCGCCGTAAAACAGTCGCGCGTCCTCCTGCTTGCGCTCTTCCAGGATGGCCAGGCTGGCTTCGGTCTTTTCCCTGGCGCGCAGGTTATAGATGTTGGCGATGGCCTCCTGGTCGGCGCCGTCGAGGTAATGACGGTGGATGCGCTGGGCTTCCTCGTCGGTATCGCCCAGCACCAGGGAAATCAGCGTGTGGGTGCGCACATCGCGGCCGCGTTCGGCGGCGACCTCTTTAATGCGCAGGCTGCGGGCCTTCTTCGCCTCGACCGTGGTGCCGCCGAAAAAGCCGTCGGTGCAATGGGCAGCGATGAAGGCGAACCCGCGCTCGGATGAGGTGGCGCAGACCACCGGGAGTCCGCCCCGCCTGGGATGGGGGAACGACTGGCAGTCGTCCAAGGTGAAGTAGGTGCCGTCGAAGGTGACGCTGTCTTCGCTCCAGAGCCGCTTGACGATGGTCAGCCATTCCTCGGTGTAGTCGTAGCGGTACTGTTCGAAATTCTCCGGGAACAGGCCCATCTGGGCGTATTCGTCGCGGTTGCCGGCGCTGACGATGTTGATGCCGATGCGCCCGCCGGCGACGTCGTCCATGGTCGCCGCCATTTTGGCGAACACCGCCGGATGGATCAGGGCGGGCGAGATCGATGCGATCATGTGTAAATCGGGGACAACCGCCGCCAGTCCGGTCATCAGGGTCATGGATTCCAGCTGGTACTTCCAGAAATCGATTTCCCCGCCAAAGCCCCGCCATTTCCCCATGGCGAAGACGTAAGAAAAGCCGATGCGCCGGGCGCTTTCGCAGATGTCGCGGTTGAGGGCGAAGCTCGGCATGAATTTCGGCGACGTTTTGGAAATGATCCAGCCGTCGTTGATGACCGGGAGGAACACGCCGAGATTGACGCGCTTGACCATGGCCGTCCCCCTCACCCGTCGCCGATGCCGAGCGCCCGGGCGAGGACCGGCCGTGCAGTTTCAAGCCATTTGGCGATCCTCTCCTCCGCCTCCGGCAGTTGGGATTCGAGGAGGAGCAGCGCCCGGGTCGGGCAGCTCGCGCCGATCTCCACCAGTAACGGGCGCAGATAGGCATCGACGGCAAGTCCGTGCCCCGGCGCCGCAGCCACCATCACCGGGACCGCGGGACGGCCGCCCAAGCCTTCCATCGGCACGCGGTCGAGGAATGCCTTCAAGAGCCCTGTGAAGGTCGCCTTGTAAACGGGACTGGCGACGATCAGGAGGTCCGCGGTTTTCAGCCGATCCATGGCGGCATTGGCCGGGCCGTTCCCCCAATCGAACAGACCGGCCGACAGCTCCGCAAGGTCGATGGTGTGCGCCTCGACGCCGACGCCCCGTGAGGCGAGCCAGACCTCGATCTGGCGCGCGACTTCTCGCGCGACGTCGAGGGTCCGCGACCCCGCCTTGGGGTTGCCGACCACAACGAGAAGCTGGAGGGCGCCGGCCATCGCCAGATCGGCTTACTTGTATAGGTCGCGGATGAAGCCGCTGTCGTCGATCTGCCGAAGCGGTTGCATGTCCCAGAGCGCCATGGGGCTGACCTTCTTGGCATCCTCGTCCTGGCGCACGCCCAGCTGATAGACGTTGGTGATGGCTTCCAGGGTCGGATAGAGCGTCGGCTCAAGGGTCTCGGTCAGGTTGTCGTAGACCTGTTTCACGACCGCGTCGCTCAGGTGCCCCTTGCGGGTATAAGTCTCCTGCATGATCTTCTGGCTCTTCTCCGGGTTCTTCATGAAGAAGGCGATGCCTTCCAGCGTTCCCTTAAGGAACCGCTCCACCAGGTCCGGGTTCTCACGCACGAAGCGCAGGCTGGTGGAGATCGAGGTGTTAAGGATCATCGGCAGCGAATCCACTTCGATGACGTTGAGCCCGGCGACGGCGGCAAGCTGGGTGTTGGGCGGTGTCATCAGAGCCGCATCCACGTCGCCGTCGAGGATCATGTCGATGGTCGACTTGTTCTGATTTTCCTCCTTGGCGAGGATCGCGACTTCGTCCTTGTCGACGTCGAGGCCGTGCTGCTTGAGGTACAGCCATTCATTCAGGTTGGGGTGTTTGTTCGCCTCGCTGCCCGACGCGATGGTCTTTTCGCGCAGATCGGCGATCGAGGAAATCTCGGAATCCTTGCGCACCACCAGCGACAGGTTGGCGACATTGGTTGCCTGGCCGAGATAGACCCATTCGTCGCCCCGCGCCCGGTATCCGTATGTGGAGATGTGGTTGCCGCTGACGAACTCCACCTTGCCGGTGGGGACATCGGTATGGGCATCCTTGGCGCTGATGAAATAGTCGTAATTGACGTCCAGCCCGTGCTTGGCCCAGGAGCCAGAATGGGCGATCACGTGGTGCAGCAGCAGGTGGCTGGACGAGCGGTAGGGAAAGTTGATGTGGTCCATTGCGGGCTTCTCCCTGTGTGGTGGGCGGGGTTTGGGCCCCCGCGAGTTGTTGGTGGCAGCCGACGGCGGGCCTCATGTTAGCAGATATTTGCCTGGATTTCGCGCTTCCATGCCGCTGCGTCGTCTCGCCGCGCCGGTTTGCCCCCTATGCCCCATGGCCCAGATATCGGATAATGGCGCGGAACGTCGGCATGAAACCGGCAGGTGATTCGGCCTGATACAGGGAGAGGAAAGTGATCGCGGAAAATTTCAAATCTGTGGCGAGGTGCGTCATTGCCGGCGGCGGCCAGGTCGTGGTCGATGGGGATTACGCCTTTATCGGGCATATGGATCCTCCCCATGGGACCTCGATCCTGGATGTTTCCAACCCCGCCACCCCGAAGGTGGTGGGCCACATCGCGCTGGAGGGCGAGGCCAGCCACAGCCACAAGGTGCGCGTGATCCATGACGGCACCATCATGATCACCAACCTTGAGCGCGCCCGGCGGGGGTTTTTCCGCAAGGGGCGCGCCGCGCTCGCCGCCAAGCAACGGCTGGAGAAGGAGCTCGGCCGCGATCCCAGCCCCCAGGAAATCGCCGATGCGGCGGAAGTGGGCGTGGAACAGGTGCCCGAGTTCGTCGTCGCCGGCGCCGTGCCCTATGACGATGGCGGCATCCGCATTTGGGATATCAAGGACAAGACGGCACCGAAGCTGATCACCCATGTCAAGACGGGCTCCGACGGGTCCCACCGTTTCGATGTCGATGACAATTACATCTACGTGTCGTCGGGCAAGGAGGGATTCTCCGGCAATATCCTGCAGATCTTCGATATCGGTGATCCGGCCAAGCCCGAGCCGGTGGCCGATTGGTGGGTGCCGGGCCAGAATGTCGCCGCCGGGGAAACGCCGCCGCTGGCCCACGGCGCCGTCCAATTGCATCACGCCATGCGCTGCGGCGATGAGCTGTGGGCCGGATGCTGGTATGGCGGTCTCGCCGGTATCGACGTCTCCGATATCTCCAAGCCCACCACATTCGCCCGCTACGACTATCACCCGGCCTTTCCCCACCCCACCCACACCGTGATGCGTCCGCCCTTCAAGATCGGCGGCAAGGACATCATCGTGTGCATCGATGAGGAGGCGTCCCACGTCCGCGGGCAGGCCCATGCCTTTCTGTGGTTCTTCGAACTGGTCGACGGGACGGAGTTGAAGCCGATTTCCACCTTCCACGTGGCCGAGGGTGAGACCCCCTATGCCCGCGACGGTGCGCGCTTCGGGGCGCATCAATACCAGGAGCATTTCGACGGCCGGCCGCTGCTGTTCGGAACCTGGTTCTCTGCCGGCCTGCGCGCGGTCGACTTTTCCGACCCGTTCCGGCCCAAGGAGGTCGGTGCGTTCATTCCCGAACCCATGGAAGAGGGGCGCAACCTGCAGACCAACGATGTGGAGGTCGATTCGAGGGGGCTGGTCTATGTCCTGGATCGCTTCCGCGGCCTCGATATCGCGGAGTTCACCGGCTAGGCCGCGGCGGCCGGCGGCCCTGGCGGGAACTGACTCCCAATCAAGGACTTGCCGCGAAATCGGCGGCCCGGTCACGATGTCGGGAGCAGTTGCGGATTCGCTAGGCGCCGGAACCGAAAAGGCAGATAATACCCGCCATGCGCGAGGGGAGCGCCGCCACTGCAAGCGGCGCCGGGGTGGAGTTGACACGCGCGGGCATTGCAAAGCGGACCCCAAGGGCCGTGCCCGCCCCTTGGATGAAAGGATCAGACGATGATGAGGACGCTTCCCCTTGCCGCGGCGTTTGCGGCGCTCTGTATCGGATTCGCCCTGCCCGCCCAGTCCAGCGACGACATGGGTGATCCCAACATGAAGTTCTTCTATCCCGACGGCACCTTTCAGTGGGAGGACGATCGGGAATTCGACCGCCATTTTGACCGGATGGAAAAAGAGGAAAAATCCGTCCCGGAAGGCTCGGGCGCCGGTGGCGAGAACACCGGTAGCGGGCAAAGTCCCGGCGACGGTGCTGCCCCGAATTCAGGCCAGCCCAGCCACTAACGGCAACTGATCGGCAGATTGAGGCCTCTTGCCCGCACCGGCGGGCGGGAGGCCTTTCTTTCGGCCCCAGGCTTGCCGCCGTCAGGTCCTGAAATCCGGGATGCGTCGGATGAATAGGCTGACGATGCCGCAACATGCGATCAGAATCGCGCCGCAGACGTAGAAGCTGTTCTCGATGCCCACGGAATCGGCGACAAATCCCATGGCGAACGGCACCAGCACCGACGCCAGACGGTTGAAGGTGGTACGCAAGCCTATGGACATGCCTTGGACGGTGTCATCCATGGCGCGGCCGAGGATCCCGAACATGACGGGCTGGGTCAGGCCCTGGGCGAAACCGCGGGCGAAGGTGGCGATCACCAACAGCGCGAAGATGCCGCCAAGGACCGGCGTGATGGAGACGAAGGCCAGCGACATCACGACGAAGCCGATCAGGACCCAGTGGGGGCGGATCAATCGCTCCCACCAGCCCGCCATCAGGGCGCCCGCCATGCCCGCGCCCTCGGAGATGCCGACCAGCAATCCGATCAGGGTGCCGAGGAAACCGATCTCCTTGAGGTAGACGATATAGAAGGAGGTCTGGATGCCGGTCGATGAATTGCGCATGACCGTCATGGCGACCACGAAGGCGACGGTCGGCACGGCCAGCAGCGCGAAAGCGCCCGCGTAGTCCCGCCAATTGGGCAGCAGGTCTTTGAGCCGGGTTTTGGAAGACCCTGGGCCGCCGGGCGCCGCGTCTTCCCGGGTCTCCGGGACCAGGTTCAAGGCGACCAGGACCAGCCCGCCGGCGGCGCCGCAGAAGATAAAGGCGCCCCACGGGCCGGCCAGGTCCCAGATGGCGCCGATGGCCACCGGTCCCAGCAAGGTGCCGCAGCGCGAGGCGACGGAAAATCGCGCGATCAGGCTGGTTTGGCCCTTCGTGAAGCGGATGATCAGCGATTGGGCGCCGACCCAGACCATGGTCGAGGTCAGGCCGGTTATCAGTTGCAGCGCCAGCATCGCGGCGAAGAACGGGAACACCGGATAGAGCGGACACAAGACCGCCGTGGTGACGGCATAGGCCATGGTCACCCGCCGCGTGCCCAGCCGGTCCATCAGCACCCCGCCATGGATCGACAACAGGAACGGCATCACCCCCGCGATGCCGATGGCGATGCCGATCTCGCCCGGCGACAGCCCGAGCGAGATCGCCCAGAGCGGGATCACCACCTTGAGCATCATGGCGACGCCGTTGCCGGCAAAGCCGACGCCGTAGGTGGCGTAAACAGCCATTGCGGGTGGCTCGGACGTCGGTGGCGCCGAATCTCTCACGCCGGGCGCATCGGCCACGGGCATCTCCCCCAGTTTCGTTCTTGTCCCGCCGTTTGTGACGATCGGCGGCGGATGCTCAAGCTAATCCAGGGGCAGCGCCCTGGAAAGCGGGAAGTGATCGGGCCGAAGGCGCGCAGCCGTTGGGCATGGACGGAAGACCGCATGGAGATGATCGGCCGAGTCCATTTCCCCGATCGCATTTCCCGATCCTGGCGCGCGCCATCGCGGCGGGTTTGTGCGGCGGATCGGATCGTGACAGCGAAGGGTGATGGCATTGATTGGGTGGATGATGGGATGCCTGGCCGCGGGGTCACACCGGAAGCATTCCTTGCGGCCACCAACGACCGGATCCAGCCGCAGGCGGACGCCGGCATATCGCCTCGTCGGCGCGTTCAGGCGGCGGGGTTTCTCAGGTCGGCCTCTTGCCGTAGCGTCCTATGATCACCCTAAAAGAAGACATACGATCGGACCACGACGTTCTTGCGGCAAGGCGCGTCAGCGGGCGCGGTCGGGTCGAAGCAGGCGGTGTGGAAAGACCAGCGCGAAACCGAGCCGTCGGTGACGCTGTCATAGCATTTCAGCATCGAGACCTCGTTCGGCTTCTGCCGGGGAAACCAGTACCACTCGTGGTCGGGCCGGTAGGTGAAGCGGGTGGTCTCGCCGACGCGGTCGTCGTAGATTCGGTAATTGTTGATGTAGGGCTGGTCGGCGAAAGACGGCCAGGCGCAGAGCACGAAGGGGTACTGCCCCACGGTCTCCATCGGTTTGGCGAGGTTGATCGACATGAACCGCCGCGATATTTTGGCGTCGGCCTCCGCTTCCGTGTAGTGCTGCTCGCGCCCGAAGTTCCTGAGGTTGCGCGTGAGCAACTCGCGGCAGCGCACGCGGCCGCTATTGTCGTTCAGGTCGTTGTGCACGCGGTTCGAGTAGGTGGCGATCCCCGGGTTCTTGCGTCCTGGTCTTCGGAGCGGTCGCCCTCGTAGTCCTTGTTGAAGACGTCGTGGTTGTACACCAGCGCATCGGTGGCGCCCGGGAAGAACTCCAGGAGGAGCTTCTCGATCTCCGGGTAGAAGACGCGCTCCACCTCCGCCGAATCATAAAAATTCTGGCACTTGGAGTCGCAATGCGCCAATGAAAGGCCGAGCCTGTCCATGCATGCGGCGCTGTTGGGTGAGAGACCGGGATAATACTCCCCGATCCGGCGCGCATCGCGCATGACCTGCGGGAAAAAGAGGTTGTAACGCCGGTTGTACTCTTCCGCCTTGCGCAACATGTCGGCCTTGTCCTGTTGCGCCGGGTCGCTCCAGATCGCGTTCGACCGAACGACGGAATAGGTCGGGCGCTCATGGACGGTGTAGGACATTGGAACCACGATTCCACCTTCGGGGGCTTCCATGTTGCTCGCGCGGATGTAGTCCAAGCAGTCCTCGTATTTGCGGAAGCCCACGCCCCATTTGGTCTCGATAGGGCCAGGGGGCGCGGCATCCAGCATTTCGATGACCCTCTGCCCCTCCCCTGTGGCGATCTCGGCCAGCGCATCCTCTAGCGCCCGTGCGGTTCCCGCATCGCCGTCCCGATCGAACGACATGTAGGACAGACCCCCATTCGCGGCGATGGGGGGCGGCTGCCCGTCGGTGAGTTGAAGGGGAGGCACATAGGCGGAAGACTGAGCCTTCAAATTCTTCGCGGTCTGGTTGTCCGCGACCTCGAGGTGGTCCATGACACGCTCCCATCTAAGAATGTTTCATCATGGCACAGCGGGTTTTTACTTGCCAGGGCTTGTGTTTCACGGCCGCACACGACAGAGCGGCGAGCGAAGGCCGGAGAGACCACCGCTCTCGTCGGCCGCCTGTCTCGGTCGCGCTCGCCCGATGTCCGCTTGGCGCCGAAGCGGACATCAATCTACAGGGAAAATCATTGAAAGAAATGGAGGGCCGGGAGGGGATCGAACCCTCGACCCGCTGCTTAAAAGGCAGCTGCTCTACCACTGAGCTACCGGCCCCCGGCATGGGATGTGCCCCGGTTTTCGGGCGGCCTTCTTTATCACGCAGGCGCGCCCCTTAAAAGGCCAAATCCCCCTCGTTCCGGTTTCCCGGCGCCGGATCGGCCGGGCAAGCCCCGTCGGAACACACGAAAGGGGGCGCCTGGCGCCCCCTTTCCTTCAGATTCGTGCACTGCCGGCCCTGGTCTGGCGTCAGGCGGCGGTTTCCCACTTGCCGAGGTCGATTTCCCAGCCCTTGGTCTTGGAAAGATCGACGCCGTTCTGTTCCGGATCCCGCACCCGATATTCCGCATAGGGCCGCGAACTCGGCCGGGGCGCGGTCGGGATCTCCTTGGCGAAGCCTTCCAGCTTGTCCTCGATATCGCTGACCAGGAAGCCGATGTGATTGACCCCGAAACGTTCCTCGTGGCCTTCCAGGGTGGGATTGAAGAACGGATGGATGGCGAGGTTGGTGAAGCCGTCGCCGGCGAAGCGGTTCTTGCGCCCCTGCTGGCGGCGCTGGAACGAGGTGTCGAGCTCCCGGAAGCCGAACAGCTCGGAATAGAATTCCAGGATCGCCGTGGGGTCGAGCGCGTTGAAGGCGATATGGGCGATGCGCGGCAGGCGCCGCTGTTCCTTGTCCAGCCCGCAGCTCGACGACGAC
>JAOTVC010000082.1 GCA_029863585.1 Alphaproteobacteria bacterium
TTTTCCGACCCGTGTGAGCTTCCAGGTGACGTCGAAGATCGACAGCCGCACCATCCTGGGAGAAGGGGGGGCGGAGCAGCTCTTGGGCCAAGGCGACATGCTGTACATGGCCGGCGGCGGACGCCTTACCCGCATCCACGGGCCCTTCGTGTCCGATACCGAGGTCGAGCGCGTGGTTGCCGCCCTCAAGGCGCAGGGCGACCCGGAATACGTGGAAGAGGTGACCGAGGACGAAACCATGGGCTTCGACGCGGCCGGCATGGAATCCGGCGATGCGCTCTACGATCAGGCGGTCGCCCTGGTGCTGCGCGAGCGCCGTGCATCCACCAGCTTCATTCAGCGTCACCTGCAGATCGGCTACAACCGGGCGGCGCGCATCATGGACCAGATGGAGGCGGAAGGGGTCGTCAGCCAAGCCAACCATGCCGGCAAGCGCGAAGTGCTGCCGGGTGGCGGCCCTTGATCCGGCCACATTTCCGCCCCGTTGCGAGGCTAGCCTGGCCCATGCCCTTTTCCCCCCGTAAGCGATTCCATGCCGCCGCAGTGGCCACCGCCACGGCCGCCGCCTTGCTGTTTCCCGGCGCCGACGGCCCCGGCGCCGGCCAAGCCCGGGCCCAGGAGGCCGCGCCCCGCGCCACGACGATCAAACGGGTCGAGACCTACCTCAATTCGATCAAGACCCTGCGCGCGCGATTCCTGCAAATTTCGCCCACCGGCGAGGTCGCGCGCGGCACGGTGCTGATCTCCCGGCCGGGAAAGCTCAGGATCGAATACGATCCGCCGTCTCCGGTGCTGATCCTGACCCAGGGCTCCTACCTGATGCTGTTCGACAAGGATCTCCAGTCGCCCAGCTACGCGCCGCTTGACGACAGTCTTGCCGGGTTCCTGGTGCGCCCGGAAATCCGCCTGTCCGGCGACGTCCAGGTGCGCAAGCTAACCCAGGCCAAGGGGGTCATCCGCTTGTCCATCGTGCAGACCGAATCGCCGGAAGCCGGGACCCTCACCCTGGTGTTCAATGACGGGCCGCTCAGCCTCCGCCAATGGGTGATCGTCGACGCCCAAGGAGGCGAAACCCGGGTTTCGCTGGTGAACCCCCAATTCAATGTCGAGATCGATCCCTCGAAATTCGAGTTCACCCTGCCCGAGGAAGAGGAGTTCGACCGTGAATGATCAATGATTTTTCACGGTGTTTCTTGTCTATAACCCTTGGTTTTCCTTGGTTTTGGAATAGTTTACTAGAAAATTAAAAATCAGTGCTTTAGCCCATTGATTCTTAATCCTACCGACCCCATCTTAGGGTCTAAAGCAGGGCCAATTAGGCCCTGCCAGGGCGGCCTTGCCCCCTAGGGCCGCCCCTGGCTCACAAGGCCAGCGGCGCCCGGCCACCCCCCTCTGGCCGGGCGCCCCCTTGACCCCCTCCGCGCGACCCTCCGAATCGCCGCGTTCCCAAGCAATTAGATAGCTGCTACGATTCCCGCCACCGACCGGCCCCCGCGATCCGCGCGCCCGGCCCGGCGCTCCAGGCCTGACGATGAACAGCTCCAAAACGACAGATCAGGGATTACGGCACGCCGCCGGCCTGCATCGGGACGGCAGGCTGAAACAGGCGGTGGCGGCCTATCGCTCAGTCCTCAAACGGGACCCCGGTAACTTCCAGGCTCTCTATTACTGCGCCATGGCCCAAACCCAATTTGGCGACCTGGATGCGGCGCTGAAGACCATTACCAAGGCCCTGAAGCGCGCGCCGGACAGCAAGGAAGCGCACAACGCGGCCGGCAACATCCACGCCGCCAAGGGCCGGCGAGAACGCGCCGCCGGCCATTTCCGCAAGGCACTGGAACTCGACCCCGATTTCGCCGATGCGCTGTTCAACCTGGGCAACGCGCGTGCGGCGGCCGGCGAGGCGCGGGAGGGCGCACAAGCCCTGGAGAGGGCCGTCAGCCTACGCCCGGACTGGACGGAGGCGCGCATCGCGCTGGGTAACGCGCTGATGCTGGACGGCAAGGCTGAGGCGGCACTCGCCTGTTTCGATGACGCCATCAGCCGCGATCCCGGCCAATTCATCCCCCATTACAACCGGGGCAACGCGCTCAAGCGCCTGGAGCGCCATGAGGACGCCATCGCAGCCTACCGCGAGGCGGCGCGGCTGAACCCCGACTTTGCCGAGGCCGGCAACAATATCGGCACGTCCCTTGCCGCCCTGGACCGCCACGAGGACGCCATCGCGGCGTTCCTCGAAACGTTGGAAAAGTCGCCGGGTTATGCCCGGGCGTTCTACAACCTGGGCCGGTCACAGATGGCCCTGGGCCGCCCGGATGAGGCCATCGCAAGCTATCGCAGGGCGGTCGCCGCCGATCCGGACCTGGAGGAGGCTTGGTACAACCTTGCCCGCGCGCTGGTGGAGGCGGGCGAGGTGGAGGACGGCATCGCGTGTTACCGCAAGGCACTCGCCCTCGATCCCGATGACGCCGTCGCCGCCCTTAATCTCGGTCTCGAGTTGCTGGGCCGCGGGGATTTTGTGGAGGGTTGGCGCTTTTACGAGGGCCGGCTGCGGGACTCGGGCCACATTAACCGGTTCGGTGGGATCGAGGCTAAACTGGAGCCCGGCCAACTGGCGGGTCCCGAGGCCCTCGGCGGCGATCCGATCCTTATCATCGGTGAACAGGGGCTCGGCGATGAGATCATGTTCGCCTCCCTCATCCCCGATGTCATGGCGCGGGTGAAGGAAACCACGTTGGTGGTGGACCCGCGTCTCGTCGGCCTGTTCGGGCGGTCTTTCCCAAACGCGTTAGTCTACCCCCATGACAAGGTGGAGGAAGTGCTGGACAGGGTGCCGCCCGAACGGCGCTGCTTCATAGGGTCGCTGGCGGGACTGTTTCGTCGGAATCTGGACGACTTTCCGGGCAAGCCGTACCTCGTGCCCGATGCCGAACGCGTCGCGGGATTGCGCGAGCGTCTCGCAGCCTTCGGCCCCGAGAAGAAGATCGGCGTCATGTGGCGCGGCGGCGTCGGTACCGAACGGGAGGCCCGCCGCTCGTTGGCGCTTGCCGACTTCGCGCCGCTGTTCGCCCATCCCGCCCAATGGGTGTCGCTCAGCCACCTCGATGCGGCGATCGAGGAAACCGGGAAACTTTTCGATGACACCGGCCTCCGCGTCCACCATTGGCCGGAGATCACGGCAAGCGCCGACTATGACGACACCGCCGCCTTGATCGCGGCCCTCGATGCGGTGATCAGCGTCACCTGCACGGCGGCCCATTGCGCCGCGGCGCTGGGCGCGGAGACCTACGTGCTGGTGCCCGAGCGCCCCGAATGGCGCTACGGCGCAAGCGGCACCGCGATCCCCTGGTACGGCGCCATGACGCTCTACCGCCGGCAGGATGACGACTGGCCGCTGGACGAGGTCGCCCGCGCGGTGTGGGGCAATTCGTAAGCGCCCCCGCAGTGCACAATGAAGTTGCGGGATCAGCGGCGCTACAATCAATGCCGCCATCGACACCTACCCATGATCAGGCTACGGTTCCGAAGTCCCGCAGTTAAGTCGTCAGGTGCGAATGTTCGACATCTTATTCTTTTACATTCCGCATGCCGATGCGCGCGTGGCAAATACGAACTACGCATTGATGCATCTCATGCTGTGCTCCGCCCGGGCGGTCGGTTTCAGTGGGGAGTTCCTGTTTTACACCCATGAAAGCGCCCGGCTTCCCGACGATCTTCCGGCCAGCCGCATCGTCAGGATCGCGCCGGAAGGTGTAGCCGATACCGATGTGATGCTGCTGAAAGCCTACGCCCATCACCATTTCGTCCATTCCGACCTCTTCAGGCGGCCTGCCATTTCCGTCGAATCCGACCAGCTGTTTCAGGCGGATCCCATGCAGGCTTTCTCTCTGCCCTTTGATGTCGGCATCACATACCCTCACTGGACGAAGGAGATCAGCGGTGACTTCGGCAGGATCAACGGCGGCGTGACCTATTTCAACAGCCGGAACATCTCCGCCGTTCGGTCTTATTTTTCGGCCTATATCGCCATGTACCTGACGATCAAGGACCAAACGGACATGCGCTATGGGCGGAGACCGAAGCTCTCTCAATGGGGCGGCGGCGAAATCGCCCACCTCAGGCTCTTGCCGCCTCATGCCTTTGAGGACCACGCCCAGCAGCGCCGGTGCTTCGTCGTCGCCGACGCCAGGGTCATGCTCCTGGAAGCCGCCAAGTTCAACTGCCAGCAGGGCGAGCGGGAAGGCGAGGAAATCGTGTTCGAAAACTACCCCGACGCCATCATCCGCCACTTCAACGGCTGGCGCAAAAAGATCATGCCGGAATACGCGATGAAGTTTCTCAATCTGAAGATGGAGCCCAGCACCGAAACTAGCTGGGGGACCAAAGTGACGGAGATTAGCCGTTAGGCCGGCGACGGGCGCGGGCGTCCTTAGACTGCGTTCGCAGCCGGCATCGCCGGTTCAGGCGGCACGGACCTCGAGAGAATCCCAAAGATTCGTCAACTGCAGGATGTTTTTCGAGATATCGGATTTCCAGCATTGTTCGAACCCGCGTTCCCGCATTTCTTCAGGAACCTCCTGATGGAGGATGTCCGTCAACTCGGAAACGTCGTCGAACAGGATTCCGCCGCCTGGACCTAGATAGTCCTTGAGGTCAGGCCGGACGTTGGCGATACATACTCCGACACCGGCTGCCTGCGCTTCGGCAACGGCCATGGGCCAACCCACGTTTCGGGAAACTATGCTTGCGGTGTAAACCAACCAACGATGGCGCTTGTAGATCCTCGGCATCTCTTCCGGCTGGACCGCGTCGAAAATATTACAGCGTCCCCCCGTTTGCGCGTTCTCCGCTCGCAGATCGTCGATGTTGTATCCGATTGCGTACAGATTGAATGTCAAATCCGGCACCAACTTCGCAAGGCGCATAAAGTCGCCCATAGCCTTCTTCCCAAGCGCCGCACCGACGTTGAGGATGTCGCCGCCATTGGGGGCGCGATCGAAGAATGCAGCCACGTTCACCACCGGGAAGGATGGAAGGAGTTTTTCTCTGCGCATCCCCGCTGCAACGAGGTTGTCAATGGTGCAGGGAAATGAAAGGACCCCAAGACATAATTCCGAATTCACCATGTCCGCATAGCGCGCGAGGGACTCAATATTTCGTTGCCGCCCGCCACCAATATTGCGGAGTGCGTCGAAACTATGCATGCGCACCGTAAAGGGAATCCCGTAGTGCTGGCAAAACGGAAGAAACATCCGCGCAATGTGGATATAGTGGAAATGAACGATATCCGGTCGAAACAGCTCTCGCAGGTTGTCTAGCACCTCTTCGGTTTTGCCATCGGCCAAATGATAAGGCTGATGGTTTTCATACGGGAGAGGCGCCTGGCGGAGCGTGAAGATCTCGATATCGTATTTTTCCCTGACATTCTCCACTTCATTGAGAATATAGGTTTCCGACAGTTGGGGATAACGCTCCAGAATGTAGAGGACTCGCGGCTTCATTTCGGTTTCACCCCCCTCTTTCACGGATCGGTCGCGGCGCTTCGCAGCGCCCGCCATCGGATCCGTTGCGGGCATATTACTTCAGGATAACAAAACGAGAAATCACCCACTTCCCCGGCGGCGCCGACCGTCTTCGGTGGCGAATCGCCTCCACCCTCCCGTGCCGATCGATCAAGAGACATCGGCGGCGTTCGGACCGATCCGTGGTATAATGATTTTTTTTGATCATCAACGGGATGCCCTCCCGCAACCCACCCGATCCGGCGGCAGTCCCACCGAAAACCAACCGTCTTCTCCATAGCCTCCCCCCGGTCGACTGAGTGTCCCCGCCCATGCCCATGAAGATCGCTACGTGGAACATCAATTCGGTTCGGCTCAGAATCGGCCTGGTCCAGCGCCTGACCGAGGTCGCGCAGCCCGATGTCCTGTGCCTGCAGGAGACCAAGGCCGTGGACGCCGTATTTCCCTACGACGACCTCAAGGCGATGGGGTGGCGCCACATCCATATGGCCGGAATGAAGGGATATAACGGCGTCGCGATCCTTTCCAAGCGCCCGTTCGCCAACTGCGAGGTGCGCGACTGGTGCGACAAGACCGACGCCCGCCACGCGATCGTTGGCTTGCGCGGCGGGATCGAGCTGCATAATTTCTACGTACCCGCGGGCGGCGACATCCCCGATCCCGCGGTCAACGACAAGTTCGCCCACAAACTACGGTTCCTGGATGAGGTGACGGCCTGGTTCACGGCCCGCAAGCGGCCCGGCAACAAGTTCGTCCTGGTGGGCGACCTCAACATCGCGCCTTTGGAAGCCGACGTCTGGTCCCACAAGCAATTGCTCAAGGTGGTCAGCCACACCCCGGTGGAGGTGGAGCGCCTAGGACAGTTGCAGGCGTCGCACGACTGGGTCGACGCGGTGCGCCGGTTCTGGCCCGAGGACGAGAAGCTCTATTCCTGGTGGAGTTACCGGGCACGGGACTGGGCGGAGGCCGACAAGGGCCGCAGGCTGGATCATATCTGGGTAACGCCGGAACTGGCGCCGCGTCTCAAGAGCGCGGAAATCCTCCGCGACGCCCGGGGATGGGAACAGCCTTCGGATCACGCACCGGTGATGGTGACGCTGCGCTGAGCCCGGCCCGACCGCGGCGCCGGTGACGCACCCTCAGGCATTCAGGCGATAGCCGCCCTTTTCCGTGATCAAGATGCTGGCGTTGGAAGGGTCTTCCTCGATCTTCTGGCGCAACCGGTAGATATGGGTTTCCAGCGTATGGGTGGTGACTTCCGCGTTGTAACCCCAGACCTCGTGCAGCAGCTTTTCCCGGCTCACCACCGAATCTCCCGTTCGATAAAGATATTTGAGGATCGCCGTCTCCTTTTCGGTCAGGCGGACCTTCTTCTCGTTCTTGTCGATCAGGACCTTTTGCGCCGGCTGGAAGGTGTAGGGGCCGAGGGCAAAGACCGCCTCCTCGCTCATCTCATGCTGGCGCAGTTGCGCACGCAAGCGAGCCAGCAGCACCGCCAGCTTGAACGGCTTGGTGACGTAGTCGTTGGCGCCGGCATCAAGGCCCAGGATCGTGTCCGCCTCGGAATCGGCCCCGGTCAGCATGATGATCGGCGCTTTGATGCCGTTGCGGCGCATCAGGCGGCAGAGGTCGCGGCCGTCCATGTCGGGGAGGCCCACGTCGAGCAGCAGCGCGTCGAAATACTGATCCTTGCCCGCCTCGAGCCCTTCCGCCCCAGTTCGAGCCACAACGGTCTCGAATTCCTCGTGAAGATGCAGCTGCTCCGCGAGGGAATTCACCAATTCCACGTCGTCATCGACCAGCAACACCCGCTTGCCTGCCATTTTCCCTGCCTCGCGCTCAATCCGTCCGGCACCGGCGATTTCGGAACCGGCCGGATCATACCGCAACTCGCCGGCACCCGAAACCCGGGCCGACCATTGCTGGGGTTTGCGGTGCTCGCCTTTTGTCCGGGCCCGTGATACACAAACTGCCTGTTTTTCCTGCGAAGCCAGCACTTTGGCTCCTTTGACCGATGCCGAAATCGAAACCGGACACCCCTGGCCCCCAGGCGACGGCCCCCGCCAGAGACTCGCTGGTCGCCGTGGACCGGGCGGTGGCGGAAATTCGGCGCGGGGGCTTCGTGGTGATCGTCGGACCCGACGGCACCGGGGCGATCGTTCAAGCGGCCGAGGCGGTGACCCCGTTCAGCCTGGATCGGCTGACCGAACTGGCCGAAACCCATCCCAACCTGGTGTTGACGCCGCACCGGGCCGCGGCCCTCCGGATTGCGGCGGCAGCGCAGGGCGCGGTGCCCCTGCAACTTGGCGACGGTTCCGCGGCCCAGGAGATTCGGGACATCGCCGATCCCGTGGCGGAAATCTCATTCCGCCTGCCACCGGCGCGGGCCGATGCCTCGGCCACCGAAACCGCGTGTTTCGCGGCCGCCGTGCATCTCACCAAACTGGCCCGCCTGCTGCCGGCCGCCCTGGCCGCCATGGTGCCGGGAGACGGCGGCGCGGTCGCCTCGTTCGCGGCAACCCACGATCTTCTCGCGCTGACCGCCGAAGACATCGCCTCTTACGAACGCGAATCGGCGCGCTCGCTCAAGCCGGTCAGCCAGGCCCGGGTGCCGCTCGCCGGGGCCGAAGATGCCCGCATCGTCGCCTACCGCCCGGCCGATGGCGGGATCGAGCATCTCGCCATCATCATCGGCGCGCCCAAGGGTGACCGCCCGGTCTTGGCGCGCCTTCATTCCGAATGCTTTACCGGCGATCTTCTGGCCAGCCTGCGCTGCGATTGTGGCGACCAGCTGCGCGGCGCCATCGAGGAGATTTCGCGCGCCGGCGCGGGCATCCTGATCTACCTGGCCCAGGAAGGCCGCGGCATTGGGCTGGTCAACAAGCTCAGAGCCTACAATCTGCAGGACGAGGGACACGACACCCTGGATGCAAACCGGCAGCTCGGGTTCGACGCCGATGAGCGAATTTATCTGCCGGCTGCGGAAATCCTGCGCGATCTCGGTTTCGACCGGGTCCGGTTGATGACCAACAATCCGGACAAGGTCGCGGCGCTGACCCGCTGCGGCATCGAGGTGACCGAACGGGTCTCCCACGTGTTCCCGTCGAATGTGCACAACGAAGCCTATCTCGAGACCAAACGCTCGCGCGGCGGCCACTTGTTCTAGGCCCCGGCAAATGCCGCCGCCCATCGCGGCAAAGCGGCAGAATTTGCCGGTTCCCGACGGGCCACCGGCCCCCTAACCCCTTGAAATCAGGCAATCTGAGCCTGGCATCGCACTTGCAGTTCCGTTAGGGCTGTCTTTGGTCGAAGGGTCTGCCATGCCGCAATCGCTTGCCCTGCTAGAACCCAAGGGCCTCCCGGGGCCGGGAGGTCCGCTTCTTAATGCAATGGGGACGGGGCCCGATAAGGGTTTCAAGCTGTTCGGCAATGACGGCCTGACCTTCGGTGACCTCCTGGATACCATCAATCCGCTGCATCACTTGCCGGTTGTCGGATTCATCTACCGGGCGGTGACCGGCGACACCATTTCCCCGGCCTCCCTGATCGCCGGCGGCGCGTTGTTCGGCGGGCCTATCGGCCTGGCCGCGTCGGTCGCCGATACCATGCTCAAGGAGGCCAGCGGCAGGGACGCGGGCGGCCATCTCCTTTCCCTGGTCCAGGGCAAGGACACCGAAAATTCGCTTCCCCTGTTCAAGCCCGATGCCGAAACGGATTCCCAATGGGACGAGGTGGCGCAATTGCGTCATGACGCCAATGAGTTCGAGGATTGGCGTCCCTTGACAGCGGCGCCCGGCACCGCCCTGGCGGCGGCCGCCAAGGTCCCGGATGGGCCGAGCCGCAGCATTGCCGCCGCCCCGCTGCTCTACGATGATTACGACACCGAAAGCGCAGCGGACGAAGCCGCGCCCGCGTCACCGGTCAAGGGCGCCGCGTCCGCGGCGCCGGTCCCGGCACAGGCCGCCGCGGGCCTCAGCCTGCGGCCCGGCCTGGTTCCCCGAAAAGTCGCCCCGACAGGCATCCAGGCCCCGGTTGCCGGTGGCGCCGCAACCCAGTCAGGGGCGCAGGCAGCAGTTGCGGCCCGCCTGCCCGCAGCCCGGGCCCTTGCCGCCAACCCAACCATGGTCACCGCCCTGCGCAAAGGGGAATCGGCCTACTTCCGGCCCGGTGGCAGCCTCAATTCCGATGCCTGGCTGAAGCTGATGCACAACGCCGGCGCGAAGGGCAAGGGCGGTCGGCCACCCACCGGCGCCGGCGGCTTGTCATCCGCCACCATCGCCAAGGCACTCGCCAAGTACGGCGCAGCCGCCCAGAATCCCGCGGCCGCGGCCGGCAAATAGGCAGCGCCACCAGTCCCACACGGAATCAAACCGTGGCAGGGGCGGCCCGCGATTTTTTCAGGATCAGGTCTTCGATCGCGGTCTGGATGCGCCGCGATGCGGTCAAGAAATGGGGCGCGATGGCGGCGGAGCGGGGCAATCCCAGGACATTGGTTTCGGCATTGGCCTCGAAGATGATGACCCTGCCGTCCTTCGCCAGGCCGATATCCATGCCGAGCACGTCGAGGCCGATTTTTGCCTGAGCTTGGCCCAGGGCGGCAAGGTTTTCCGGCCCGATCACCGCTTGCGGATCGTCCAGCCAGCGCCGCTCCTCCGTTATGAACTCGGACCCCAGCTTTTCCGCCCAAGCCGCCGCCGTGTCCCCGCCCTGCAGCCAGCCATCGGACAGGCTCATGACGCCGGGGTAGAGGACCCCGTCGATGAACACCAGCCGATAGCGCAGGAAAGCGCCGGAGCGGTGCCTGCTCTCATGATACTGGATGACGTAGACCGCCTCGCCGCCGCCCGGGCTGATCCGTTTGACCGCCTCGCGCAGCCCGGTGACGTCGTCGGCCTTGAAGAATGCCCGGGCTGAACTGTGGATGCGGCTGCGTACCAGGAGCGGAAAGGCAAACTCGTGCTCGATATTCTTGATCGACCCCTCGATCTCGACGGTGTTCACGGGGTAGCTCAGCGTCTTGGGGAAGATCGCATGGTCGAGACCCCTCAGGGCCTGGTAGTTGGCTGATCGGCCGGTGCGATCCACCGCCTCGGGCCGGTTGACGATATCGAGCCCGGTGGCCTGGGCGATCCGCCCGACCGCATCCCGGTAGTTCCGCCTTAGGTTGACCTCGGCGAAGCCGATGTTGTTGTAGATCACGTCGAAGCTCCCGGTGAGGCCGGGCGCAGCGGGATCGATCCCATCGATGTAGCAATGGTGGTAGGTGAGCCGCTCGGGAGGCAGGCCCGCGATCACGCCCCGCCGCGCGTGGGACGCCGCGCCGTAGCTCATCGCGCTGACGCCCCCCGCGGGCCGTTCGAACGCCGGGTTGTAGAGTGCTTCCAGGACCAGGACGTTGGCCTCCGCCTTGGCGCTGCTCCGCGTCCCCACGGGATGCTTTCGGGCGAAGGTGGCGGTCGCGGCACGGGCCTCGCGCCACTTCTTCTGCCCGGCATAGGCCATGGACAGCGCGATATAGACGTCGGGATGGATATCGGGCTGTTTGACCAGCGTTTCCAAGGCAACGGCGGCGGCGGCGAATTCCTCCACATCCACCAGCAGCTTGCCCAACACGAGAACCGCCTGCGGATGGGGGTTGCGGAACCGGAGCGCCCGCCGGGCACCCTGCAGGGCGGAACGGAAGCGGAAAGCATGATCGGGGATGGCGCCCGCCGGGGCCCGCAATTCCGCGAGCTGCAGGCAGCGGTTTTCAAGCTCGGCACCGCCGGGTTGCACCAGGTCCTTGAGCACCCGGACGAGTCCCCTGTGGGCGGGAAGGAATCCATGATCGCAGAGCAGCGCCGCGCGGTATGCCGCCGCGGCCTGTTCGTCGTCGCCTGCATCCTGGAGGGTGCGGCCGAGATTGAAATTCACCAGGGGGTTTTCCGGATCCAGTTCGCTGGCGCGCCGGAGCGACGCAATCGCCGCATCGAACGCGCCGGCCCGCCGCTGCAACTCGCCCAGATTGGCGTAGCCTCCGGCAAAGCTGGGATCATTGGCGACCAGGTCCTCGATCAGTGCGATGCCGTCTTCGGTCCGGCCGGCGCGGTGCAGGGCAACGGCATAGAAGGTCCGGAGCACGGGATCATCGTCCCCTGCCGGGGCGCTGCGGCAGATTTCGAGGGCCTGATCGACGGCATCGACGGCCAGGGCGGCCTGGACCGCCAGCCGCAGTTGCTCGCGAAGAACTTCGCGCTCCTCCAGGGGCGCGGCGATATCGGGCAGGGACATGAAAAACCTTGAGGCCGAGGGCAAGAGACCCCGTCGTCCTATTCAAATGACGCGGGACGTGATTTAATCACAAAACGACCAAGCCGTGAAGGTTACATGATTTTGCGCCTCGTCCCCGCTCAGGCAACCGGGGACCACCCGACCGGACTCCTTTATTGTGATTCTGAACCGTTGGCCTGCGCCATCGGCCGCGGCGGAGTGCGATCGGACAAGCGCGAGGGCGACGGGGCGACGCCATGCGGCACCTTTCCCCTGCGCCGGGTCCTTTACCGGCCCGATCGCGGCCCGCGGCCGCAAACCGCGTTGCCGGTCGAAGCGCTCACCCTATCCCACGGCTGGTGCGACGCGCCCGACGATCCCGCCTACAACACGGAAGTCCGCTTGCCCTATCCCGGTCGCTCAGAAACCCTGTGGCGCGACGACCACCTTTACGATCTCATCGTGGTCATCGGCTATAACGACGATCCCGTGGTGCCGGGCGCCGGCAGCGCCATCTTCATGCACGTGGCGGCACCGGGGCTGGCCCCGACCGAAGGCTGCGTCGCGCTGGAGAAAGGCGCGCTGCTGCGGCTAGTGGCCGCCCTCGGCCCCGGCGACGGGATCGAAATCCTGGGCCAAGGTCAGCCGGTCGGATGAGCCTCTCTCATTCCGAAGATCGCCGTTCCCACCCGAACATGGGTGGCCCCGAAGGTCACGGCGGTTTCGAAATCCGCGCTCATGCCCATACTGAGATATTTCACGCCATTGCGGCGGGCAATTTCGGCGAGCAGCGCGAAATGAAGCGCGGGCTCCTCATCGACCGGTGGAATGCACATCAGCCCCGAGACGGGAAGTTTGTAATCCGCCGTCATCGACGCGAGAAAAGCATCGGCCTCTGCCGGAGGGATGCCGGCCTTCTGCGGCTCTTCCCCGGTGTTGACCTGGACGTAATAGGATACTCCGCGGGCTCCAAGTTCCGCGCGGCGGTCCAATTCGGCGCGCAGCTTCGCGGCAAGGCGCGGGCGGTCGACGGTTTCGATGACGTCGAACAGCGCCAGGGCGTCGGCAGCCTTGTTGGTCTGGAGCGGACCGATCAAATGCAGCCGCACATCGGGATAGTCCGCCTTCAGCGCCGGCCACTTGGATTCCGCCTCCTGCACCCGATTTTCCCCGAACACCCGGTGCCCGACCTCAAGCGCGCCGCGAATCGCGGCGACCCCATGGCCCTTGCTGACGGCGACCAGGGTCACGTCCTCGGCCGACCGGCCGGCCGCCCGCGCGGCGGCGGCGATGCGTGCCGTGACGGCGGCCAGGTTCCGGGCCACCTGGGGACCGGAAATAGAGGTTTCGGATTCTGTCATGGTGCCGGGGCCCAGCCATTATGGATCGGTTCATGACCTTAGCAAACGAGGCCCTGAAGCTCAATTCGGCTTGGCGGCGGCGTCACACGAAGGCCCGGCAATTGCCGGCCCTGTTCCTGATGACGGACCCGATACGCCTGCCCGATCCCTTGCCCGTCTTGCGCCGTCTGCCAAGCGGCGCAGGCGTCATCTTCAGGTGCTACGCCGACGGGGCGGACGCCCCGGGCCGCCTTGCCCTGGCACGGCGGATCCGGACGGCCTGCCGCGCCCGGCGCCAGGTTCTCCTGATTGCCGGCGACGACGCCCTGGCCCACAGGGTGCGCGCCGATGGAATCCATCTTGCCGAATGGCGGCTCGCCCGGGGCGGCTGGAAACGCGGGCAGGCGCGGGCAAGACGGGGTCTGATCACCGGCGCCGCGCACGGACCCGCGGCGCTGCATCTGGCAAGACGCGCCGGGATCGATGCGGTCCTCCTGGCGCCGGTTTTTGCGACCCAAAGCCACCCCGGGGCCAAGGTTATCGGCCGCTTGAGGTTTGCCATGCTGGCGCGCCGCGGTCCGCTGCCGGTTTACGCCCTTGGCGGCATCGGCCCCGCGACCGTGAGGAGGCTACGCGGATCGGGCGCCGGGGGCCTCGCGGGAATCGGCGGGTTTGGCGGGCCGCAAACCTAACCAGCCGGCCCGGGCCCGGCCTAATCGGGAAAAAGGCTTGCCGCATCGATTGGAAAAACCGATATCTATTGAATGGTGCGCACGACTAAGTGGTGCACACGGCCCCAAGGGCAGGCAGGTTTTTTCGCCGTGACCGGCCGGCCCTAGGGCGAAGTCGAGCGGTTCAGGAGCACGAGGAAAGACTGTGGCCGAAGGCCTCACCCAAACCCAAGGCGCGTTCGACGTCACCCGCCTGGCCCCGGAAAGCGCAGGGCGGATGGTCGATGCAGTCAACCGCACCGTCGCAAATGAAGGCGCCCTCAAGGAGCGGATCGCGATCGTCAAGCGCGGCCAACGGCTGACCGAGCGACTGTCGATCGGCCAAAGCGAGGGGTGGTTTCGACCGATGCTGGGCGACCTCCTGCGCCAGGGAATCTCCATCGTCGTCAACGACATCCCGATCACCGACGCCATCGCCGCTGACATCGCCCGCCAGACCGGCCTGGCGGCCGACTGGATCACCCAGCAGAACCTCTACATTACGCCGGGAGCGAGCCAGGGCTTCGATCCCCATTGCGACCCGCATATCGTCGTGGTGGCGCATCTCTACGGGCGCAAGACCTGGACCATATTTGAAAAGACCTTGGACAACCCCGTTTACGATGCCGACACCTCGACCATCGCCGGCCCCAATGAAGCCCTTCCGGTTCGCACGACGGTGACGGTCGCGCCCGGGGATTGTTTCGTGATCCCCCGTGGCGTCTATCATTCCGCCGTGGCGCTGACTCCGGCTTCGGTGCACCTGGCGATCGGCGTCGCCGGCGCCCGGCCCGTCGACTACATCTGGGCCATGGCGGAAAACGCCATGCGCGAATCCCACCTGCGTGCCGACCTCGCGCCCGAGGCGGCGAAAAAGGAAGCGCAGGCCTTCGTCCGGGAATTTGCCTTCGAGCCCGTCGCGCTGCCCCGCTTTGCAAGGGTCCCTGCTGCAGCCGATTCGAACGGCGAACGGTTCACCTTCGAGGACGTTCTGGATGCTCTACCGGGTGATTAAGGCGGCGTTCGATTCCGCGTTCATTGCGGAGATCGAAACCATCGTCGCGGATCTGCCTCAGGAGAAGGGCGCGACGGTGGAAAACGACGACTATTCGACCCGTCAGTGTGATCTACGCTGGATCACTTACGGCACGCCCGGGTTTGCCTTGGCCCAGGACCGGATTTTTGCCGTCCTGCGCGACGAACGGATCGACGCACCCGGGGAATGGGCATTGGAAAACCTGCAATACACCGCCTATGGGCCAAATGGGTTCCATAACTGGCACATTGACGCGTACAGGCGATCGTATAACAAGTACGACCTTTCCCTGGATCCCCGGTTCATCGGCAAGAAACGGGCGCTATCCGTGTCCATCCTGCTGAACGGCGGTGACGCGTTTACCGGCGGCGCCTTCGAGGTCTCGTTGTTTCCCAACGGCCGAAACACCGTCGGAAGCGCCATCGAAGGATTCTCGGACGCCGGCGACATGGCGGTGTTTGATTCCGGCCTGTGCCATCGCGTCGCGCCGGTCGCGTCCGGCCTCAGGAAATCACTTGTTGCCTGGATTTGCGCGTGAGGTCCGAAATGCGGTTCTATGGACCAAAACCCCCGATTGCCGAAGCCTACACGCAGTTTCCGGTGCCCATCGCGCGCATCGATCCGCTGTCCCCGGAAGACGCCCAACGGGGATATGAATCCCTCAAGGATCCGGCCAACATCAAGACCTACGGGGAACGCGACAAAGCCTATCCCAGCGCCGTGTGCTATTACCGGGCGCCCTTCCTCGCGGAAACCGCCGCCGCCGTGGCGGCACACATCCGTCCGCTTCTGCCCTTCGATATCGTCGAGACCTATTGGTATGCGCGGCTTTATGGGACGGGAGACAAGCTCGGAATCCATGTCGACCGGGGCGCCTGCTTCGTCAGCGTATCGGTCTGCTTCGGGTATGATTTCAACGACCTGTTTCCGGCAGGTTCGGCCTGGGCCTTGGGCGCCCTGAACGATACCGCACCGGGCGAACCTCGAGAAATCGTCCTTGATCTCCAACCGGGAGAGGGAATGCTGTACCCCGGATGCCTCGCGCCTCATTGGCGCGATGTCTTCCTCGGCGAACTGTGCGGGCAGGCCTTTTTCCATTATGTCCCCGACGATCCCGGCGTCTTCGGAGAATTTTTCCACGATCAGGGAACGCGCGCGCCGGGGTGAACACCGGATCGCCGTGCCGCGAACCTCGCCGTGGCAGATTGACGCCGGCCCGCCCAAATGCTCGAAAAAGCAGCCCTCAACGGTCGTTGCAAATTTGCCACAGGTTTGTGTATTTGCAGCAACTTCGGCCAGTTTTCTTTGATTTTTAGGAACTTGACCGATAGGAAGGAGCTCGCGCTGCGCAGTCCTCGTGGCGCCGCATGCGACAGTACTGTCAACGTCAATCTCTAATAGGGGTGTAAAACCATGGACTTCAAGAAAGCACTCGTTGCCACTTCGGCAATCTGCGCTGTGGGGGCCCTCGGCACGGCTCCGGCGGACGCGGCTTCGAAGCCGAAGCTCGGCATTTCAGGTTATTACGAAGTATTCGCCGGTTGGGCGGACGGCGACCGCACCGGTCACACCGTCGACGGCACGCCGGTCTACCAGGGCGATGCCAGCCAGACCGAAGGCAAGTTCAACATCGTCCATTACGGCGAGATTCGCTTCAAGGCCGAAGGCAAGACCGACGGCGGCATGAAGTGGGGCATCTATTTCGAAGACGTCCAG
>JAOTVC010000261.1 GCA_029863585.1 Alphaproteobacteria bacterium
TGTGGATTGTTTCCTGGGTGCCGAAGACCCCGGCAACCAGGACCAGGACGAACAAAGCCACCGCCACGGCCTGAATCGCGCCCCGGATCCAGGGATGGAAGAGCGCGCGGATGGTTGCAAAGGCGGTGAGGTCGGCCCAGGGCGGGGCACCGGCGCTTGCCCTGGTGCGAAAGACCAGTGCCAGCACGACGAAGGACAGCACGACCGCCGCCCCGGCCCCGGCGAGATAGAGGTCGAGTGGCAATGGCAGGTCATAGCGCGCACCGAAGGCGTGGGCTTGGGCCGGGCCGCTTGCGGCCAATAATGCCGTGCTGGCACAGGCCGCCAGCGCTGCGAGTGCCACCGGCCGCAGACCCGCAACCCAAAGACGACGGCCGCGCCGCTTAGCGGGGATGGACTTCAAGATAGGCGAGGGCGTCGTGGCCATGCCCGTGGCTGCCCCAACCGTGGCTGGTGATGGGGAAGCGCCCGGCGACCCGCGCCCGGACCACCATCTTGGCGGGCTTGCCCGGGTGGACGGTGAGCTTCATATCGTAGCCGTGCAGATGCAACTCGACCCGCTCGTCGGTCGCCCAGCGCAGTTCCACCGCATCGCCGCGCGCAACGCGGATCGGGCCCGCGGGCGCCACCACCTTCCGGTTCTTGATCAGGACCTGGAACACCTTGGGCGGTGCGTCCTTGGCCCGGGCCGGCGCGGTGGCGCCGAACACCGTGAGGGCGGCTCCGCCGGCCAGGCGAAGCACCTCCCTGCGGCCGATGCCGGGATCGGGCGCAGAAGGGTTCATCGCCCTTCCTCATTGCGTTCGGCCAGCCGCTTGCGCAGCCGCTTCTGCAGGAAATAGACGAATCCCAAGAGGATGAAGACGCCAAGGATGATCAGCAGGGCGTTGGCCCCGCCCGTGCTGCCCGTACCGGCCGTCTGCGGATGAGCCGCCATAGCGGGTGAAATTATCATGGTTCGATCCTTCTCCCGGCCCGCCACCGGACCGCGCCGGGATCATAACGGCAAGCCAGGCCCAAGGCCAGGGATCGGCGGCGCCGCCCCACCCGTGCCGATTGACGGGCCGTGCCGCCTCCGGCTAAACTAATAGTTAGAATTCTTAGGAAATATCGGCCGCCATTCGAGAGGTACCAACCATGTCCATGCAGGTCGCGGATTTTCCCGCGATTCCCGCCGATCCCGGCCGCGCCGAAACCTATAAGGGCCTGGAACTGATCCGCCACCATCCCTGCGGGGTCGAGATCCTCAACGTCGATCTCGCCAGGCCGCTGTCGGATGACCTGTTCGACGCCGTCATGGAGGTCTGGCACCAGGGCCGGGTCATCGTCTTCCGCGGCCAGAAGCTGGAGCCCGACGACCAGCTGCGCTTCGGCCGGCGGGTCGGCGAATTGTCGGTGATCCACACCGAAGAGTTCGCCGGCGAGGACCCCGCCATCATGTACATCTCCAACGTCAAGGAGGACGGTGAATTCGTCCACGCGCTGCCGGTCGGCGAGATGATGTTTCATATCGACCAGTGCTACACCCCTCGTCCCGCCAAGGCGACCATCCTGTATGCGATGGAAATTCCCGCGGAGGGCGGCAATACGCTGTTCGCGGACGCGATCGCGGCCTATGACGCGCTGGACCAAGAGACCAAGGCGCGGATCGAGGGGCTCAAGGCGCTCAACGTCTACGACTACGATGCCGGTGCCACCCACACCGCGGCCGAGGTGTCGCCCGACGCGCCGCGCTATGCGCACCCGATCGCCCGCACCCATCCGGTGACGGGCGAGAAGGCGCTGTTCGTCAATCGCCTGATGACGCGCGAGATCGTCGGCCTGCCGCCGGAAGAAAGCCGGGCGCTGCTGGAAAAGCTGTTCGACCATCAGGAAAATCCGGCCTTCGTCTACGAACACCGCTGGCGGCTGGGGGACCTGTTGATGTGGGACAACCGCTGCACCCTGCATGCGCGCCGCGACTTCAACCCGGAGGAGACGCGGCTGATGCGCCGCCTGACGGTGCTGGGCGAAACGCCAAAATAGCCCATCGCACGCCCTGAGCGGGTGTATCTGGGCCTTGATCCGCGCCTGATTTGCCTCGTGGATGGGGGCACGTATGACCGCTTCCGGCCCGAAGCGTGTATTTTGCCTCTCTTAGAGGCAGGCAATGATGCGGCCTTCGCCATGGGTGGAGAAAATCGGATAGATGAGCACTTTCGATGTTCAGAGCCTTTTCGCCGCCGTTCCCTCCGATCAAAGGGAAGAGCAATTCCTGACCTTGCTCCAAAGCGACCACTTCCGCTTGGTGCGTATCGTCTCCACCGGGCAGACGACACCGGAAGGCGAATGGTACGACCAGGACGAGAACGAGTGGGTCGCCGTGCTACACGGGCGCGCGGAAGTCAGGTTCGCCGATGGGAACGTCACCAAGACACTCAATCCCGGCGAATATCTCCACATTTCGGCACATGTCCGCCATCGCGTGGAAAAGACCGATCCCGAGCAGCCAACCGTCTGGCTGGCTCTGCATTACTCCTGAAGGAAGAGCGGTATAACGGTCTCCTCACCGCTTGATTACGCCAGAATTTCTATTGCCCCGGAGAACTGCCGTAACAAATCCATGTGCCGCCAGAAAGTTGCCCATGGCTTGTGCTGCTGAAGCAGAACCACCGTTAACTTCAGATCCGTTTCTTTAAGCGGGCGTTTTAACGGCCTCTAGTCCATGCCTGGAAGCGAGGCGAATTGTCTGGTTCTCCGCCCTTGGGCGGGGAATTGTGTTGCCGCAGGTTTGGCATTAGGTTCGACCGACTTGTGCTCGTATCAGCCTGGGGTGCCCGCCAAGGTTAAGGGTGCGCATCTCGCAAACTCGGAGTGAGTATATGAATGTCAAGATAGCCGACCTGATGGCAAAGCGAGTCATCGTGGCGCAGCCACACCATACGGTGGCTCACGTGCGACAGCTTTTTGAGCGCAACCGGATACATGCGGTTCCGATTGTTGGTCCTGACAGCGAGGCAATCGGAATCATAAGCTCGGCCGATCTCGCGCGCGGGCTAAAGGATGAGACACCGATCAGCCGAATAATGACGAAAGAGGTTACGACGGTGCCCGCCTACAATGACGTCAGCGCAGCAGCCCGCGCGATGAGGAGGCGTAAGATCCATCACATCGTTGTGACACACGAGAAACGGGTCGTCGGCATGATCAGCTCATTCGACCTGCTCAAATTGGTGGAAGGTCATCGATTTGCCGCCAAGGCAGCGCCTACGCCGGGCAAGAAATCTCGAAAGTAGCCGAGGGCGATATGCCAACATCGGGCGGCCACAGGCTCACTGGATGGTCGCGGTAGCTGTCTTAGTCGCCGCGCGGATCGAAGTCTTGAAGGCCTGTTGGTGACCCCTTGAGCGACAGCCATGACGTTCGGACTTGAACGCCCGCTCATGGCTAACAGGTGACATCGCGTTAACAAGCCCCGGTCCCAGCCATGGACGGTGGTGTCTCGCCGCCACGCCCGGTTTAACGGGGGGGCCACGGACGGCCCGAAGTCATGCGAATGGGCGGGGCCGCGCGGCGCCGGTTCCTGACGGTTTCTCGGCGATTTTTCCAAAGCCTTTAATAAGCTTGCCCAGCTTCGGAATCGCGCGGCCGGCGGGCTCAGCCGATGCAGGCGCGATAGAGCGCTTCGGCGTTCTTGACCGTGATTCTCTGGCCGTTGGAGCCGCTGATCGGCGTGTCGTCGTCGATGACATCGGGCGGCGGGGCATCGTCGGTGGTGCGCGTCACCGCCATTTCCGCCATTTCCCGCAGGCGCCCGGC
>JAOTVC010000083.1 GCA_029863585.1 Alphaproteobacteria bacterium
CGTGCGTCTTCCTGGGCCTGATGCATATGCTGGCGATTTCCATCATCGCGCCGATGGCGGTGACCGGAATCACCGCCGACAAGCAGACCCTGGTGGCGGTGGCGGGCGGGTTATTACTGGCGCTGACGACGATGATTTCCCAGGCCATGGACGCGGTCACCAAGGCGTTCTACGCGCGCGGCGATCTTGACCTGATCCTCTCTTCCCCGGCGCCCACGGCCCGGGTCTTCGCCCTGCGCATGGTGGCCATCGCGGTGTCGACCACGGCGTTGACGCTGGCCATCGGCGGGCCCTTCATCAACGCGCTGGCGCTTCTCGACGGCCCCAAATGGCTTGCCGCCTACGGCGCGGTGGTGGCGCTCGGCGCCCTGTCGACGGCGCTTGCCACCATGCTGACCATCGTCCTGTTCCGCACCCTCGGCCCCAAGCTGACCCGGGCGATATCCCAGATCGTCTCGGCGGTGATCGGCGCCGCCTTCGTGATCGGCGTTCAGGTCGCGGCCATCGTCTCCATCGGCAGCTATGCCCGGCTCGCCTTTCTCACCTCCCAGCCGGTCACCGACATGGCGCCGGACCCGGCCAGTCCGCTGTGGTGGCCCGCCCGGGCGGTGATGGGCGACCCCTGGGCACTGGTCCTCCTGATGGCGCTCGGGTGCGGGGCGCTGGCCCTGGTGATCCGGACCCAGGCGGCGGGTTTCGGCGATTACGTGATCGCCGCATCCGGCGTCGACAGCGGTGGCGGGCGCCGCGGGCGCGCCGGCGTGCATTTTGGCCGGGTCTCAACCAAGGGCGCGCTCCGGCGCAAGGAATGGCTGGCGCTCAGGCGCGATCCCTGGCTGATGTCGGAATCGCTGATGCAGATCCTTTACCTGGTGCCGCCGGCATTGCTGTTATGGCTCAACTTCGCGGGCAAGGTCGGCTCGCTCCTGATCCTGGTGCCGATCATGGTGATGGCGGGCGGACAGCTGGCCGGCGGGCTCGCCTGGCTCGCGGTCTCGGGCGAGGACGCGCCGGAACTGGTGGGCACCGCCCCGGTTACGGTGCCGGCTATCGTGGCGGCGAAGATCGAAGCGGTGCTCACCGCCATTGGTCTGATCTTCGCGCCCCTGTTGCTGGGCCTCGCCCTGGCGGCGCCCGGGTTCGCGCTGGTGGCGGCGCTGGGCATCGCGGTCTCCGCCCTTTCCGCGATCATGATCCAGATCTGGTTCCGCGCCCAGGCGCAGCGCAAGCGCTTCCGCAACCGCCAGACGTCGTCCAAGTTCGCGACCCTGGCCGAGGCCCTGTCCTCGATCTCCTGGGCCGGGACGGCGGCGCTGGCCGCTTCCGGCACCTGGTTCGCCGCGGGCGCCGCGCTCATGGCGGTCGTCACCCTGGCCGCCGCCTGGGCCATGAGCCCGAGCCGGTCGCTTTCGACCTACGTCACCTCCTGACGCGCGCAACCCCGCCCATCGGGCGGCGAGACTTTTTTCCGGCAGCGGTCTAGAATTTGCGAGGCGGCGCCGGCCGCCCGAGGAAACGGCAAGACCGCAAACGGCAAGACCAAGAGGAGACCAAGGATGGCGACACAACAGACCGAGCTTCGCGGCGCCGCCAAGAAGGAGGCGTTCTTCCGCGCCGCCGAGGCCAATGTGACGGATTTCTCCTTCGCGGTGCCCGACGTCGAGGCCCCGAACGGGCGCATCAACTGCTACCTCGCCGATGCCGGCAGTTGCCGCGCCACGATCCTGGTGCTGCGCGACGGCTACAAGGCATCGCACCATTACCACCCCAATCAGGACGGCATCTGGGTGGTGCTGAAGGGGCGGGTGCGCTTCTTCGGCGGGCCGGATGAAAAGGTGGTGGGCGAATACGGTCCCTTCGAAGGCATCGCTCAGCCCCAGAATTCCCGCTACGGATTCGAAGCCGTCGGCGAGGAGGAGGCCTGGCTGATGCAGATCGCGGGCTACCCCAAGGGGCCCGAGGTCGCCAAGCGGATCCACTTTGGCGGCGAAGCGACCGGGGAAGGCGGCACCAAGGTGCGCATGGCGCGCCCCGTCGATGTCTAGCTGAATCAGATATCAGGCCCGGCTTCAACCGGCCCGGGCCAAGGATAAGGAGTTCCGAGATTGGAGCCGCAACGCTACGGGCCGTTCCCCTACCGCACGGCCCGCGACCTGCTGCATTTCCGCTGGCCGGGGGAGGCGCGGCTGGCACTTTGGGTGATCCCCAATATCGAGTTTTTCCCGCTCGACGAGCCGGTGCCGGGCGGGCGCGGCGTGCCCGACCTCAACGCCTGGTCCAAGCGCGATTACGGCAACCGCATCGGCGTCTTCCGGATGATGGACGTGATGGCGGATTACGGCATCCGCGGCACGGTGGCGCTCAATTCGGACATCTGCATCGCCCATCCCCAGATTGTCAGCGAATGCGGGCGGCTCGATTGGGAGCTGATGGGCCATTGCGAGAGCAATTCCCGGGCGCTCAACACGGTGCCGGCGGACGAGGAAGCGGCCGTCATCGACAACGTGCTCACCACCATCGCGCGGACCAGCGGCAGCCGGCCCAGGGGCTGGCTCGGCGCCGGGTTGCAGGAGACCTGGCGAACCCTGGAGCATCTGGCGGATGCCGGGCTCGATTACGTCGCCGACTGGCCCAACGACGATCAGCCCTACATGATTTATGTCGGCGACAGGCGCCTGGTGTCGCTGCCCTACAGCCTGGAGATCAACGACCGCCCGGCGTTCGAGCGCATGTACCGGTCGACCGACGAGTTCGGCCAGATGATCCGCGACCAGTTCGACGTGCTCTACCGCGAGAGCGACAAGGCGGCCAAGGTCATGGCCATCGCCCTGCATCCGTTCCTGACCGGCATGCCGCACCGCATCAAGGTCCTGGAAAACGCCTTCGACTATATTCTCGGCCATAAGGGCGTCTGGCCGGCGACGGGCAGCGAAATCGTCGATCATTTCGTATCGGTGACCACCGACAAGGGTGTGCCCTAGGGCGCCCGGTCCGATCCGTTTACGCCCGGTCCCCCTGGTTCCTTGACACGGGCCGGGCCAGGAAGTACATGAAGCCACCCCCGGCCGAAGCGGGTCGGGGGGACCCGAGATGGGGGTGTAGCTCAGTTGGTTAGAGCGCCGGCCTGTCACGCCGGAGGCCGCGGGTTCGAGTCCCGTCACTCCCGCCATTTCCGGGCCTTTCCGGGGCCCGAATCCGATCCAGGGTCGCGAGGCATTCTTTGCTTTTCATCATGACGTTAACTTTATAGTGTAGCCGCGCGAAGGGGCCGCGGGGTCCCTTGTGCCGCGCCGGGGTCGGACCGATGCATGTGTCGTGGTGTTGGTGAGATGCAGAATCTTCTTGTTGAATACCTCCCCATCTTGATTTTCCTCGGCATCGCCGTGGGCCTGGCGCTCGTCATCATCGTCGCCTCGATGATCGTCGCCTGGCAGAAGCCCGATCCTGACAAGCTCTCGGCCTATGAATGCGGCTTCGATCCGTTCGAGGACGCGCGCGGCCAGTTCGACGTGCGGTTCTACCTGGTGGCCATCCTGTTCATCATCTTCGACCTGGAAGTCGCCTTCCTGTTTCCCTGGGCGGTGGCGCTGGGCGACATCGGTCTGCTGGGATTCTGGTCGATGGTGGTGTTCCTCGGCGTATTGACCGTCGGCTTCGTTTACGAGTGGAAAAAGGGGGCGCTGGAATGGGAGTGATCCCGCGCGGCCCCGTTTGGAAATGTCATGACTGTCAGCGATAATGGTTCCCCTCCCATGGCCGGCTTGCCGCCGGGGCCGCAGCAGGACCAGATTCTGCGCGGCATCGGCAACGAGATCCAGGAGAAGGGCTTCATCATCGCCAACATCGACGCCCTGGTGAACTGGGCGCGCACGGGGTCGCTGTGGCCGATGACCTTCGGCCTCGCCTGTTGCGCGGTGGAAATGATGCAGACCGCGGCCAGCCGCTACGACCTCGATCGCTTCGGCATCGTCTTCCGTCCGAGCCCGCGCCAGTCCGACGTCATGATCGTCGCCGGCACCCTGACCAACAAGATGGCGCCGGCGCTCAGGCGCGTCTACGACCAGATGGCCGAGCCGCGCTGGGTGATCTCCATGGGCTCTTGCGCCAACGGCGGCGGCTATTACCATTATTCCTATTCCGTGGTGCGCGGCTGCGACCGCATCGTGCCGGTCGATATCTATGTCCCCGGCTGTCCGCCGACCGCCGAAGCGCTGCTTTACGGAATCCTACAGTTGCAGAAGAAAATCCGCCGTACCGGCACCATCCTGCGCCGCCCCGAGGCGCGCCAGGTTCGCTTTCCGCAGACAAAGAGTTGATGGCCGAACACGCCGAACAGATCGAAGCCCTCAAGGAATTGGGTGACTACATCGAAGGCCTGCTGCCCGACGATGTGCTGGCCGTCGATATCGCCACGGGCGAATTGACGGTCACGGTCAAGCGCGAGTCGATCGTTCACGTGCTGACCGTCCTGCGCGACGATACCAATTGCAACCTGCATCAGCTGATCGATCTTTGCGGCGTCGATTATCCCGAGCGCGCCGAGCGGTTCGACGTGGTCTATCACCTCCTCAGCATGCGCCAGAACCACCGGGTGCGGGTCAAGGTCACCACCGATGCGGCGACGCCGGTGCCGTCGGTCACCTCCGTCCATTCCGCCGCCGGCTGGTGGGAGCGCGAGACCTGGGATCTCTACGGCGTGCTTTTCGCCGGCCATCCCGATCTCAGGCGCATCCTCACCGATTACGGGTTCGAGGGCCACCCCCTGCGCAAGGATTTCCCGCTCACCGGCCATGTCGAGGTGCGCTATGACGAGGACCAGAAGCGGGTGGTGTACGAGCCGGTCCAGCTGACCCAGGAGTTCCGCAATTTTGATTTTCTGAGCCCCTGGGAAGGGGCGGAAGCCATGCGCAGCGCGGTCCAGGACCCCGAGGCGGGCAAGCCCGGGGCCGAAGGGGGCAAGGATGGCTGAAGCGCAGATCCAGAATTTCTCCCTCAATTTCGGGCCCCAGCATCCCGCCGCCCACGGCGTGCTGCGCCTGGTGCTGGAGATGGACGGCGAGATCGTCGAGCGCGCCGACCCGCATATCGGGCTGCTGCACCGGGGCACGGAAAAGCTGATCGAATACAAGAGCTACCTGCAGGCGGTGCCCTATTTCGACCGGCTCGATTACGTCGCGCCGATGAACCAGGAACACGCCTTCGCGCTCTGCGTCGAAAAGCTTCTGGGCATCACGGCGCCGCCCCGCGCCCAATACATCCGGGTGCTCTATTCCGAGATCGGCCGCATCCTCAACCACATCCTCAACATCACCACCATGGCGCTGGACGTCGGCGCCATGACGCCGCTGCTGTGGGGCTTCGAGGAACGCGAAAAGCTGATGGAGTTCTACGAGCGCGCCTCCGGCGCCCGCCTCCATGCGGCCTACTTCCGCCCGGGCGGCGTGCACGTGGACCTGCCCACCGGCCTGACCGACGATATCCTGGCCTTCTGCGACGCCTTCCCGGCCCATATCGACGATGTCGAGGGGCTCTTGACCGACAACCGCATCTTCCGCCAGCGCACCGTCGATATCGGCGTGGTGTCGGCCCGCGATGCCATCGATTGGGGTTTCACCGGGCCGATGCTGCGCGGCTCCAACGTCGCTTGGGACCTGCGCAAGGCCCAGCCCTACGAAGTCTACGACAAGATGGAATTCGACGTGCCCGTGGGCAAGACCGGGGACTGCTTCGCCCGCTACCTGGTGCGCATCGAGGAAATGCGGCAAAGCGTTAAAATCATGCGCCAAGCCATTGAAAAGATGCCGGATGGGCCGGTCGTGGTCGACGATCACAAGATCGCGCCGCCGTCCCGGGCCGAGATGAAGCATTCCATGGAGGCCCTGATCCACCACTTCAAGCTCTATACCGAGGGCTACCACGTGCCCGCCGGCGAGGCCTATGCCGCGGTGGAAGCGCCCAAGGGCGAGTTCGGGGTCTACGTCGTCGCCGACGGCACCAATCGGCCCTACCGCTGCAAGATCCGCGCGCCGGGCTTCGCCCATCTGCAGGGGCTCGATTTCCTGTCCAAGGGGCACATGCTGGCGGACGTGGTGTCGATCATCGGCTCGCTGGACATCGTCTTCGGGGAGATCGACCGGTGAGCGCGGCCATGGACCAGCCCGAAACCTTCGCCTTCGACGAGGCCAATCGGAAGACGGCGGAGGCGATCATCGCCAGGTACCCCGACGGTCGCCAGCAGAGCGCCGTGCTGCCGCTCCTCGATCTCGCCCAGCGTCAGGCCGGCGGCTGGCTGCCGCGCGCCGCGGTGGCGGCGGTGGCGGACATGCTCGACATGGCGGTGATCCGGGTGTGGGAGGTCGCGACTTTCTACACCATGTTCGATCTCGCGCCCGTTGGCCGCACCTGCGTCAACGTCTGCACCACGACGCCGTGCTGGCTGCGGGGCTCCAATGACATCGTCGCGGCCTTGGAGCAGGAGCTCGGTGTCGCGCTCGGCGAAACCAGCGACGACGGCGCCGTCACCCTGCGCGAGGTGGAGTGCCTCGGCGCCTGCGTCAACGCGCCGCTGGTGCAAATCGGCGACGATTATTACGAGGACCTGACGCCCGCCAGCGCCGTGGCCCTGGTCAAGGCGATCCGCGCCGGCGAGGCGCCCAAGCCCGGGCCGCAGGCCAGGCGGCGAAGTTCCGAGCCCGCTTCCGGCGCCAAGACCTTGAAGGGGGAGGGGTGAATGCTGGCCGACAAGGATCGCATCTTCACCAATCTCTACGGCTTCCACGACTGGGGCCTGGACGGCGCGCGGGCGCGCGGCGATTGGGACAATACCAAGGCGCTGATGGAGAAGGGTTCCGCCTGGATCATCGACGAGATCAAGGAATCCGGCCTGCGCGGGCGCGGCGGCGCCGGCTTCCCGGCGGGCGTGAAGTGGTCCTTCATGCCCCAGGAGAGCAAGGACGGGCGGCCCAACTACCTGGTCATCAACGCCGACGAGGGCGAGCCCGGCACCTGCAAGGATCGGGACATGATGCGCCACGATCCCCATAAGCTGGTGGAAGGGGCCTTGCTGGCCTCCTTCGCGATGAAGGCGCACGCCGCCTATATCTATATCCGGGGCGAGTTCTATCGCGAGGCGGAAAACCTGCAGGCCGCCATCGACCAGGCCTACGAGGCGGGGCTGATCGGACGCAACGCCTGCGGTTCCGGCTACGACTTCGACCTCTACCTGCACCGCGGTGCCGGCGCCTATATCTGCGGCGAGGAAACCGCGCTGATCGAAAGCCTCGAAGGCAAGAAAGGCCAGCCCCGCCTCAAGCCGCCGTTCCCGGCCGGCGCCGGGCTCTACGGCTGCCCAACCACGGTCAACAATGTCGAGACCATCGCCGTGGTGCCCACCATCCTCAGGCGCGGCGCCTCGTGGTTCGAGAGACTCGGCCGACCCAACAACACCGGCACCAAGGTGTTCTGCATTTCCGGCCATGTCGAGGAGCCCTGCAATGTGGAAGAGGAGATGGGCATCCCGCTCAAGGAGCTGATCGAGAAGCACGCGGGCGGTGTGCGCGGCGGCTGGGACAACCTGCTGGCCGTGATTCCGGGCGGCTCGTCGGTTCCGGTGATCCCCAAATCCATCTGCGAGACCGTGCACATGGATTTCGATTCCCTGAAGGAGGTCAAGTCCGGTCTCGGCACCGCCGCGGTCATCGTCATGGACAAGTCCACCGACATCATCGCCGCCATCGCGCGGCTCTCGAAATTCTACAAGCATGAGAGTTGTGGCCAGTGCACGCCGTGCCGCGAGGGCACCGGCTGGATGTGGCGGGTGATGGAGCGCCTGGTGCAGGGCCGCGCCGAGGTGGAGGAGATCGACCTGCTGCTGGAGGTCACCACCGAGGTCGAGGGCCACACCATCTGCGCCTTGGGCGACGCGGCGGCCTGGCCGATCCAGGGTCTGATCCGCCATTTCCGCCCGCAGATGGAAGAGCGCATAGCCGCTTTCAAGTCCGCCCGCGGCGGCGAAGCCGCATGAGCGGAGCAAGGGAATAGGTATGGTCAAGGTCACCGTCGACGGCACCGAGATCGAGGTCGAGCCCGGCTCCACCGTGCTTCAGGCCTGCGAGCAGGCGGGCGTGGAGATCCCGCGCTTCTGCTATCACGAGCGCCTGTCGATCGCCGGCAATTGCCGCATGTGCCTGGTCGAGGTCTCCCCCGGCCCGCCCAAGCCGGCGGCCTCCTGCGCCATGCCGGTGGGCGAGGGCATGGAGATCAAGACCGATTCCGACATGGTCAAGAAGGCCCGGCGCGGCGTGATGGAGATGCTGCTGATCAACCATCCGCTGGACTGCCCGATCTGCGATCAGGGCGGGGAGTGCGATCTCCAGGACCAGGCGCTGCTCTACGGTTTCGACCGCTCGCGCTTCGCCGAGAACAAGCGCGCCGTGCCGGAAAAGGAATTCGGGCCGCTGATCAAGACCGAGATGACGCGCTGCATCCACTGCACAAGGTGCGTGCGCTTCGCCACCGAGGTCGCGGGCGTCGAGGAGCTGGGCGCCACGGGACGCGGCGAGCTGATGGAGATCAACACCTATGTCGGCGGCGCGGTGAGCTCGGAACTGTCGGGCAACATGATCGACATCTGTCCGGTGGGCGCGCTCACCTCCAAGCCCTTCGCCTTCACCGCCCGGCCCTGGGAATTGCGCAAGACCGAATCGATCGACGTCATGGATGCGGTCGGTTCCGCCATCCGCGTCGATACCAGGGGGCGCGAGGTCATGCGCGTCCTGCCGCGCCTGAACGAGGAGGTCAACCAGGAATGGATCTCCGACAAGACCCGGTTCGCCTATGACGGGCTCAAGCGCCAGCGCCTCGACCGCCCCTATGTGCGTCGCAACGGCAAGCTGGAGCCCGCCACCTGGGACGAGGCGTTCGCCGCCATCGCCCATGCGGTCGGCGTGCTGGACGGGACCGCCATGGCCGCCATCGCCGGCGATCTCGCCGATTGCGAATCCATGGTGGCATTGAAGGACCTGATGACCGAGCTGGGCTCGCCCCATATCGATTGCCGCCAGGACGGCGCCAAGCTCGGCGGGGCGGCGCGCGCGGCCTACCTGTTCAATACCACCATCGCCGGGATCGACGAGGCCGACGCCTGCCTGATCGTCGGCGCCAATCCGCGCAAGGAGGCCGCCATCATCAACGCGCGCCTGCGCGAACGCTGGCTCAGGGGCGGGTTCCCCGTCGGCGTCATCGGCGAGGACGCGGACCTGACCTACCGCATCGCTCATCTCGGCGCCGGGCCGGAGACCCTGGCGGCCGTGGCGCGCGGTGACCACGAATTCTGCAATAGGCTGGAGGCCGCCGAACGGCCCATGGTGATCCTGGGTTCAGGCGCCGTCGCGCGCGACGACGGCGCGGCGGTGCTGGCCGCGGCGCGGTCCGTCGCCGAACGCTTCGGCTGCGTCAACGAGGACTGGAACGGCTTCAACCTGCTGCAGCGCGCGGCCGGCCGGGTGGGTGGCCTGGAAGCGGGTTTCCTGCCGGCGGGCGGCGGGCGGAATGTCGCCGGCATCCTGGCCGGTGCCGGGGCCGGTGAGATCGGCCTGGTCTGGCTGCTTGGCGCGGACGAGATCGATACCGACGCTTTGGGCGCTGCCTTCGTCGTCTATCAGGGTCATCACGGCGACGCCGGAGCGCACCGCGCCGATGTCATCCTGCCGGGTGCCGCCTACACCGAAAAGGACGGCACCTACGTCAATACCGAGGGACGGGTGCAGCGCGCGCGCGCGGCGCACTTCCCGCTGGGCGACGCCAAGGAGGACTGGGCCATCATCCGCGCCTTCTCCGGCGTCATCGGCAAGACCCTGCCCTACGATTCGCTGGGCGAGTTGCGCGCGCGCATGGTCGAGGTCAACACCGTGTTCGCGTCCCTCGACCAGGTGATCGCCGCCCGTTGGGAAGAATTCGGAACCCCGGGGGAGATGGGGTCCGCCCCCTTCGTCTCGCCGGTCGCCAATTTCTACATGACCGATCCCATCAGCCGAGCCTCGGTGACCATGGCCAAGTGCACCGAGATGGCCGCCGGCGGCGGGGAAAGGACGGGCACCGATGGCTGAGTTGTGGTCCGCCTACCTGTTGCCCGGGATCATCATCGTCCTGAAGATACTGGCGATCCTGCTGCCGCTGCTGGTCTGTATCGCCTACCTCACCCTAGCCGAGCGAAAGGTGATCGGCGCCATGCAGCTGCGCAAGGGCCCCAACGTGGTGGGGCCGTTCGGATTGCTGCAGCCCCTGGCCGACGGGCTCAAGCTGTTCGTCAAGGAAACCGTGATCCCGGCGGGCGCCAACAAGGTGGTGTTCGTGCTGGCCCCCATGGTGACCTTCGTCCTCGCCCTGGTGGCCTGGGCCGTGATCCCGTTTGGCCCCTTCCTCGACTGGCACCTGGTGTTGTCCGACATCAATGTCGGCATCCTCTACCTTTTCGCGATCTCGTCCCTCGGCGTCTACGGCATCATCATGGCGGGCTGGGCATCCAATTCCAAATACGCCTTCCTGGGCGCCCTGCGCTCGGCGGCGCAGATGGTGTCCTACGAGATTTCCATCGGCTTCGTCATCATCACCGTGCTGCTCTGCGTCGGATCCCTGAACCTGTCCAAGATCGTCATGGCGCAACAGACCGTGTGGTTCGCGGTGCCGCTGCTGCCGATGTTCGTGGTGTTCTTCGTCTCGGCCCTGGCTGAAACCAACCGGGCGCCGTTCGACCTGCCCGAGGCGGAGGCCGAACTGGTGTCGGGCTACAACGTCGAATATTCGTCGATGACCTTCGCGCTGTTCTTCCTCGGCGAATACGCCAACATGATCCTGATGAGCGCCATGACGGTGATCCTGTTCCTGGGCGGCTGGCTGCCGCCGTTCGGCGTGGCGCCGTTCACCTGGATCCCCGGGCCGCTCTGGTTCATCGCCAAGATTTGCGCCGTGCTGTTCTGCTTCCTCTGGGTGCGCGCGACCTTCCCGCGTTACCGCTATGATCAGTTGATGCGGCTGGGCTGGAAGGTGTTCCTGCCGCTGTCGCTCGTCTGGGTGGTTGTGACGGCCGGCGTCCTTGTCACATTTGGGTGGTTGCCGAAATGAGACCGGCCAAGGTCCAGGAAAAGCCCCGCCGGTTCCAGGCCGTGGGCCAGGCCCTCAGGGGGCTGAGGGCGTTGATCCTGAGCGAGCTGCTGTCCGGCATGTGGCTCACGCTCAAGTATTTCTTCAAGCGCAAGGTGACGCTGAACTACCCCTACGAGAAAGGCGTGCTGTCGCCGCGCTTCCGGGGCGAGCATGCCTTGAGGCGGTATGCCACCGGCGAGGAACGCTGCATCGCCTGCAAGCTGTGCGAGGCGATCTGCCCGGCCCAGGCCATCACCATCGAGGCCGAGCCCCGGGCCGACGGACTGCGCCGGACGACGCGCTACGACATCGACATGGTGAAATGCATCTATTGCGGCTTCTGCGAGGAGGCCTGCCCGGTGGACGCCATCGTCGAGGGGCCCAATTTCGAGTTCGCGACCGAAACCCGGGAAGAACTGCTGTACAACAAGGACAAGCTCTTGGCCAACGGCGACCGCTGGGAGAACGAGATCGCCCAGCGCCTGGCCCAGGAGGCGCCCTACAGGTGAGGGAGGGGGATTTGCATCATTTCCGGCCGTGGAGGGAGGCCGCCCGCGCCCGCGACACACGGGGGGCGGCGGCGTGATCCTGGCTGCACTGGCATTCTACGGTTTCGCGTTTATCGCCATCGCCTCGGGGGTGATGGTGATTTCCGCGCGCAATCCGGTGCATTCGGTGCTGTTCCTGATCCTCGCCTTCTTCAACGCCGCGGGTCTGTTCGTCCTCATGGGGGCCGAATTCATCGCCTTCATCCTGGTGATCGTCTATGTCGGCGCCGTGGCGGTGCTGTTCATCTTCGTCGTCATGATGCTGGACATCAATTTCGTCGAGATGCGCCAGGGATTCCTGCAATACCTGCCGGTGGGCGGGCTGATCGGCACGGTGCTTCTGGTGGAGCTGGTCTTCATCGTCACCAGCTGGGCGGTCAGCCCCGGATCGGGCGGGCTGCTGGCGGCCAAGACCCCGGCCCTGGCCGAGGCCAACAATACCGAGGCGCTGGGACGCCTGCTCTATACCAAATACATCTATCTGTTCCAGGGGGCCGGCATGATCCTGCTCCTGGCCATGGTGGGGGCCATCGTGCTGACCCTGCGCGCGCGGCCGGGCGTCCGGCGCCAGCGCATCGCCGATCAGGTGGCGGTGCGCCGGGAGGACGCGGTCGAGGTCAAAAACGTGCCGACGGGGACGGGGATCTAGGATGTTCGAAATCACCCTCGGCCATTACCTCGTCGTCGCCGCCATCCTGTTCACCCTCGGCGTGTTCGGGATCTTCCTCAACCGCAAGAACGTCATCATCATCCTGATGTCGATCGAGCTGATGCTGCTGGCCGTCAACATCAACCTGGTGGCGTTCTCCACCCATCTCGGCGACCTGACCGGCCAGGTTTTCGCCATGTTCGTCCTGACCGTGGCCGCCGCGGAAGCGGCCATCGGCCTTGCCATCCTCGTCGTCTATTTCCGCAACCGCGGTTCCATCGCGGTCGAGGACATCAACCGGTTGAAGGGCTGAGCCCGGCATGTATTCCGCCATTATCTTCCTGCCCCTTTTGGGCGCCATGGCCGCGGGCCTGTTCGGGCGCTGGATGGGCGACCGGGCGGCGCGCTGGGTCACCACCGGTGCCCTGATGCTGGCCGCCGTGTTGGCGGCGGTGGCATTCGTCCAGGTGGCGCTGGGCGGCCAGCCGCGCACGGTGGAGATCATGCGCTGGGTGGTTTCGGGGAATTTCGAAGTCACCTGGGCGCTGCGCTACGACACCCTGTCGGCGGTGATGGTGGCGATGGTCACGACGGTTTCGTCGATGATCCATCTCTATTCCTTCGGATACATGGCGCACGACAAGTCGATCCCGCGCTTCTTCGCCTACCTTTCGTTATTCACCTTCTTCATGCTGATGCTGGTGACCGCGGACAACTTCCTGCAGATGTTCTTCGGCTGGGAAGGGGTGGGCCTGGCGTCCTACCTCCTGATCGGCTTCTGGTACGACCGTCCCAGCGCCAACGCGGCGGCCATCAAGGCGTTCCTGGTCAACCGGGTGGGCGATTTCGGCTTCGCGCTGGGCATCCTCGGAGTGTTCATGGCGTTCAACGCGGTGTCCTTCGACGCCGTGTTCCAGGCGGTGCCGGCAATGGCCGACAAGTCGATTCACTTCCTCGGCATGGACCTGCCGCTGATCACCACCATCTGCCTGTTGCTGTTCATCGGCGCCATGGGCAAGTCGGCGCAGCTCGGCCTTCACACCTGGCTGCCCGATGCCATGGAGGGCCCGACGCCGGTGTCCGCCCTGATCCACGCCGCGACCATGGTGACCGCGGGCGTTTTCATGGTCTGCCGCCTATCGCCGATGTTCGAATATTCCGACACGGCGCTGGCCGTGGTGACCATCGTCGGTGCCTCGACCGCGATCTTCGCCGCCTCGATCGGGTTGGTGCAGACCGACATCAAGCGGGTGATCGCCTATTCCACCTGCTCGCAGCTCGGCTACATGTTCTTCGCCGCGGGCGTGTCGGCCTATTCGGCGGCGATGTTCCACCTGACCACCCACGCCTTCTTCAAGGCGCTGCTGTTCCTCGGCGCCGGTTCGGTGATCCACGCCATGTCCGACGAGCAGGACATGCGCAAGATGGGCGGCATCTGGCGCAAGATTCCGCTGACCTACGGGCTGATGTGGATCGGATCGCTTGCCCTGGCGGGGGTGCCGCTGTTCGCCGGCTACTATTCCAAGGACCTGATCATCGAGGCCGCCTATGCCGCCCATTCCGGCGTCGGCATGTATGCCTTCTGGATGGGGGTGATCGCCGCGGCGCTGACCGCCTTCTATTCCTGGCGCCTCCTGTTCATGACCTTCCACGGCGCGCCGCGGGCCGATCAGCATGTCATGGACCATGTCCATGAAAGCCCGCTGACCATGACCCTGCCGATGGGCGTGCTGGCCGTGGGCGCGCTGTTCTCCGGTATCGCGCTGGTCGGCCTGTTCACCGGCGAAGGGCACAAGGAATTCTGGGGGGCGTCGATCTTCGTCGCCGAGGGGCACGATGCGCTGGCCAATGCTCATCATGTGCCAAGGTGGGTGGTAGGTTTGCCCATCGGTGTTGCCTTCGGCGGCATCGCGCTGGCCTGGGTCTTCTATATCGCCGCGCCGGGGCTGCCCGGCGCCCTGGCCGCCCGTTTCCAGGGGACCTATCTGTTCCTGCTCAACAAATGGTATTTCGACGAGCTCTATGACCGCCTGTTCGTCAATCCCGCCAAGCGCCTCGGGCGCAGCCTGTGGCTCGGCGGCGACGGCTCCCTGATCGACGGCGTCGGCCCCGACGGCATCGCCGCGGCGACGCTGGATCTGGCGCGCCGGGCGGCCCGGCTGCAATCCGGCTACGTCTACCATTACGCCTTCGCCATGCTGATCGGGATCGCGGCGCTGGTGACGCTCTACCTGTTCTCGGGGGCGGGATCATGAGCGCCTGGCCGCTGCTGTCGCTCACCACCTTCCTCCCTCTGGTGGGGGCCGGGTTCATCATGTTGATCCGCGGCGAGGACGAGGTCGTGGCGCGCAACGCCCGCAACGTCGCGCTATGGACCTCGCTCATCACCCTGGTTCTGGCGCTGATGGTGTGGGCCGCCTTCGATCCCCGATCCGCGTCATTCCAGCTGGAGGAGCGCGCCGAATGGGTGCCCCAGCTCAAGATCGCCTATCACGTCGGCGTCGATGGAATCTCGGTCTTCTTCGTGCTGCTGTCGGCGTTTCTCACGCCGATTTGCGTGCTGGCCAGCTGGCAGGCCATCACCGAGCGCGTCAAGGAATACATGATCGCCTTCCTGGTGCTGGAAACCCTGATGATCGGGATGTTCTGCGCCCTCGACATGGTGCTGTTCTACCTGTTCTTCGAAGGCGTCCTGATCCCGATGTTCCTGATCATCGGTGTCTGGGGCGGGCCCAGGCGGGTCTATTCGGCGTTCAAGTTCTTCCTCTATACGCTGACCGGTTCGGTGCTGATGCTCATCGCCATCCTGGCGATGGCCTATACCGCGGGCACCACCGACGTCCCGGAATTGATGAAGGTAGGCTTCCCGCGGGACATGCAGTACTGGTTGTGGCTGGCGTTCTTCGCGTCCTTCGCGGTGAAGGTGCCGATGTGGCCGCTGCACACCTGGTTGCCCGACGCCCATGTGGAGGCGCCGACCGCCGGCTCGGTGATCCTGGCGGGGGTGCTGCTGAAGATGGGCGGTTACGGGTTCCTGCGGTTCTCGCTGCCGATGATGCCGCTGGCCTCCGATTTCTTCACGCCGCTGATCTTCACCCTGTCGGTGATCGCCGTGATCTATACCTCCCTGGTGGCGCTGGCCCAGGAGGACATGAAGAAGCTGATCGCCTATTCCTCGGTCGCCCATATGGGCTTCGTGACCATCGGCATCTTCACCTTCAACGTCCAGGGGATCGAGGGCGCGATCTTCCAGATGCTGAGCCACGGCATCGTTTCCGCCGCCCTGTTCCTGTGCGTCGGCGTGGTTTACGACCGCATGCACTCGCGCCTGATCGCCAGCTATGGCGGGCTGGTCCATCGCATGCCGGCCTATGCCGCGGTGTTCATGGTCTTCATGCTGGCATCGGTCGGCCTGCCCGGGACCAGTGGCTTCGTCGGCGAGATCCTGGTGCTTGTCGGTGCCTTCCAGGCCAACACCTGGGTGGCGGCGCTGGCCGCGGTGGGGGTCATCCTGGGGGCGGCCTATATGCTGTGGCTCTATCGCCGGGTGATCTTCGGCGAACTGACCAAGGACAACCTCAAATCCATCCTCGATCTCGACAAGCGGGAGATTGCGATCTTCGTGCCCCTGGTCCTGGCGGTGCTGTGGATGGGGATCTATCCGTCCTCGTTCCTCGACGCGATCAGCGTTTCCGCGCAGAACCTCGCCGATAATTACGCGGCCGCGCTGAAGGCGGCGGCATCGCCGGCCGTCCAGGCCGTCGCCGCGGGAGGCACTCCATGAGCACATGGCTTCCCGATCAGATGGTCGCCGCCCTGCCGGAACTGTTCATGGCGGTGTCGATCATGGCGCTTCTGATGATCGGCGTCTTCCGGGGCGATTCCTATGCTAGGACCATCTGCTGGTTCGCCGCCGCCGTGACCGTGGTGGCGTCCCTGGTCGTTGCCGGCACATCGGCGGGCCCGGGCGGGGCGTTCGGCGGCATGTTCATCGCCGACGAATTCGCGCGCTACGGC
>JAOTVC010000262.1 GCA_029863585.1 Alphaproteobacteria bacterium
GGCGGCACACTAGCCGCAGTACATGACAAGCGCCAGTCATCTTTGATCGTCCCCGCCTGGGGGCCGTCCGATTGATCCGCCGATCCCGGCGTGGCTATAGTGTGCGACCCGGGCCGCCGCCCGGCGAGGAGGTGCAGGATGGAGATGCCCGCCCCAGACCGCGGCATCGTCGAACGGCGCCGGGAGATCGCGCGCGATCTGCGCCGGCTGGTTCCCGCCGACGCGGTGATCGACCGGGCCGCCGAATTGTCGGCCTATGAGAGCGACGGGTTCACCGCCTATCGCCAGACGCCGCTGATCACCGTCTTGCCGGCCAGCCGGGACGAGGTCGCGGCCGTTCTCGGTTACTGCCAGGCGGGGGGGATCAAGATCGTGCCCCGGGGGGCGGGCACGTCGCTATCCGGCGGCGCCTTGCCGCTGGCCGACGGCATCACCCTGGGCCTCGCCCGGATGAACGCGATCACCGATATCGATCTTGCCAACCGCACCGTCACCTGCGGCCCCGGGACCACCAATCTCGCGATCAGTGAATTGGTGGCACCGGACGGCTATTACTACGCCCCCGATCCGTCGAGCCAGGTGGCGTGTTCCATCGGCGGCAACGTGGCGGAGAATGCCGGCGGCGTGCATTGCCTGAAATACGGGCTGACCACCAACAACCTGGTCGGGCTGGAGCTGGTGCTGATGGGGGGTGAGGTGGTCCGCCTCGGGGGCAAGCGGTTCGATTCCCCGGGGCTCGACCTGATGGGGGTGGTGACCGGATCCGAAGGCCTGCTCGGTGTCATCACCGAGGTCACCGTTCGCATCCTGAAGCGGCCCCAACGGGCGGCGGCGTTCCTTGCCGGTTTCGCCGCGGTCGAGGATGCGGCCCGCTGCGTCGGTGCGGTGATCGCCGCGGGCATCATTCCCGCCGGCATGGAAATGATGGACGGTCCGGCCATCCGGGCGGCGGAGGATTTCATCGCCGCCGGCTACCCGACCGAGGCCGAGGCACTGTTGATCATAGAGACGGACGGGCCGGAGGCGGAAGTGGCCGCCGCCGCCGCCCGCATCGAGAACATCGCCCGGGCCGCGGGCGCCACCAGCTTCCGGGGCAGCGGCTCGGAGACCGAACGCCTCGCTTTCTGGGCCGGGCGCAAGGCGGCTTTCCCGGCGGTGGGCCGCATCGCGCCGGACTATTACTGCATGGACGGCACCATCCCGCGTGCCACCCTGCCCAAGGTGCTGGCCCGGATAACGGAGCTGTCGCGGCATTACGGACTGGCCGTCGCCAATGTCTTTCATGCCGGCGACGGCAATCTCCATCCCCTCATCCTGTATGACGCCAACGCGCCCGGCGAATTGGCACGGGCGGAGGATTTCGGCAACGATATCCTCAGGCTCTGCGTCGAGGTGGGCGGCGTATTGACCGGCGAGCACGGGGTCGGCGTGGAAAAGCGCGATCTGATGGGCGAGGTCTTTTCCGAGGACGACCTCAACCATCAACAGCGGCTCAAATGCGCCTTCGATCCCGACGGCCTTCTCAATCCCGGGAAAGTTTTCCCGACCCTGCACCGCTGCGCCGAACTCGGCCGCCTGCACGTCCACGGCGGCAGCCTGCCCCACCCTGAACTCGAGCGTTTCTGAGACCGCCGTGGCGCCCTCCGTCGAACCGCGGGACGAGGACGAGCTGCGCGACGCCGTCGCCAAGGCGCTCGCCCATCACCATACCCTGATGATCGAGGGCCGGGGCTCGAAGCCGGGGCTGGGGCGTCCCGTGGCGGCCGACCGGCGGCTCTCGCTCGCGGCCATGAGCGGCATTACCTATTACGAGCCGGACGAACTGGTGCTGGAAGCCTGGGCCGGAACCCCGCTTGCGGAAATTGAGGCGAGGCTCGCGGAAAATGGCCAGCATCTCGCCTTCGAGCCGCCCGACCTCGGCCCCCTCTATGGTGTGCCGCCCGGCCGCGGCAGCATCGGCGGCGCCGTTGCCTGCAACCTTTCCGGCGCGCGGCGCCCGTTCGCCGGCGCGGCGCGGGATCACGTGCTCGGGATCCGCGCGGTCAGCGGCCGCGGCGAGGTCTTCGCGTCGGGTGGCCGGGTGGTCAAGAACGTCACGGGCTACGACATGTCGAAGCTGTTGACCGGGTCCCACGGCACCCTGGCCGTGCTGTCGCGCGTCACCCTCAAGGTCTTGCCGCGCAGTGAAACCGTTCGCACGGTGTTGCTGTTCGGCGGCGACCGGGCGAAGGCGGCGGAGATGATGGCCGCGGCCACGGCCGGCCCCTGGGACGTTTCGGCCGCGGCCTATGTCCCGCCCGCCGCCGCGGCGCGTTCGGCGGTGGATTACATCTCGGGATCGAGCGGTGCCGCCGCGTTCCGCCTCGAAGGGAGCCGGGAAGGCGTTGTCGCCCGCACCCGAGATTTGCGCGCGGTGCTCGGCGCCGGTGGTGCCAGCGAGGAGCTGCACACGTCGCGCAGCCGCGGGTTCTGGGCCGAGGTGGCCTCCGGCGCGCTTTTGCCCGGCGCCGGCGGGGCTGGGGCCATGATCTGGCGTCTATCGCTGCCCCCGGCCTTGGGGCCTCTCGCGGCAGGGGAGGTGGAGCAGGCCTTCGGCGGAGAGACCGTCGTCGACTGGGCCGGCGGGTTGGTCTGGTTCGCGCTGGCCGATCCCGGTCCCCTCGAAGCGGCGGTCGGTCAGGCGAAAGAATTGCGCGCGATAGTAGAAAAACACGGTGGTCATGCCACGGCGCTGCGCGCGCCCGAGAGGGTGCGCGCCGACCTGCCGGTCTTCCACCCGGAGGCGCCTGCCGTGGCGGCGCTGACCCGGCGGGTGAAACAGAACTTCGATCCCTTGGCCGTGCTCAATCCCGGGCGCATGGCGGCGGGGCTCTAGCCGTGCGCACGCAATTTACCGACCGGCAACGCAGCGATCCGCGCATCCGCGCGGCGGACGAGATCCTGCGAAAATGCGTCCATTGCGGCTTCTGCGCCCCGTCCTGCCCGACTTACCGTCTGACCGGCGACGAGCTCGACGGCCCACGCGGGCGCATCTGGCTGATCCGCGACCTCCTGGAAGCAGGCGCCGATGAGGCCGTGCCGGCCGCCGACCCCGGCGTGGTGGATCACCTGGACCGATGCCTCGGCTGCCTCGCCTGCATGCCGGCGTGTCCCTCGGGCGTGGATTATCATGGGCTGATCGGCATCGCCCGGGATGTCGTCGAAGAACGCGCCCGGCGCGGCCCGGCCATGCGTCTCTATCGTGCCTTTCTGGGCCGCGTCCTGCCGAGCCCACGCTCTTTCGTCGTCATGTTATGGTTGTCTCGTCTCGCGGCTCCGGCGCGCCGCCTGTTGGGGCGGCGCATCGGTGCCGGCTTGCGCTTGGCCAAGGCGGTGAAGCCCGTCTCCCTGACCCCGAAGCCGGCGGCGGGTCGATATCCGCCGACGGCCCCGCGCCGCGGCCGCGTCGCGCTGATCGCGGGGTGTGCCCAGTCGGTGCTGGCGCCCGGCGTCAACGCCGCGCTGATCAGGATCCTCAATCGCGCCGGCTGCGAAGCGGTGGTGCTGGGCGGCGCCGCGTGTTGCGGCGCGCTCAACGAGCACCTGGGCCAGGGGAACGCGGCACGGGCCCATGCCAGGGCGGTGATCGCGCGCGTCCTGGCCGAGGCCGATGCGGGCGGCCTCGATGCTGTGGTCCAGACGGCGTCGGGCTGCGGCACCTTGATGAAATCCTACGGCGGCTTGTTGGCGGGCGATCCCGATTGGGAGGACCGCGC
>JAOTVC010000084.1 GCA_029863585.1 Alphaproteobacteria bacterium
CCGCCGCGTCGCAGGCGATCTGTTCGATGGTGTAGACGCCTTCGGGCGCCGATGACCGGCCGCAGCCGCGGGGATCGAAGGTGATGAGTTGCACTTCGGCGCCAAGGCCGGGCACCTGATGCGGCGCCCAGACATTGGCGCCGTAGGCGGTGGACGGGATCAACACCAGCGGCTCGCCGGTGCCGTGGATTTCATAATAGAGATCGATACCCGTGCTGATCCGTTCCAACGGCATTGACGCCTCCCTGGGTTCCTGGTGCCGGTCAGGATAGGGTCAACGCAGGGGCGCGGCAACGGCCCGTCGAAAGACGGTGTGGCGCCGGGCGTCGCCTCAGAAGGCGCTGCCGGGCTGCTTCAGGAAGACGGTCTCTTCCGGGGTGGAAGCGCGCCCCAATGCCGCGTTGCGATGGGGGAAGCGGCCGAAACGCTCGATCACGGCCTTGTGGCGGCGCGCGAAATCGAGACCCTCCGTGTCGCCCAGCGCCTCGTACAGATCACAGGCCCGCGCCTGATCCGCGAGGTCCTCGCTGTGCTGGAAGGGCAGGTAGAGGCAGTGGCGCTGGTCGAAACTGAGGCCCCAGTCGACGCCGCGCGACACCGCAGCCTTGGCAAGTGCCAGCGCCAAGGGATCGGCCGCGAACGCCCGGGCGGTGTCGCGGAACATGTTGCGCGGGAACTGATCCAGCACGATGACGGCGGCCAGCAGGGTGCGGGCGGGCGCGTCCGCCGGATCGGGGTGGCATCGGGCGATCCGGTCGTGGAGCCCCTGGAATCGCGCGCGCACGGTTTCGTCCAGCCCCTTGCTCTTGCGGTACCAATCCGCGCGGCTGAGGTCCTTGAACCAGAAGTCCAGGACCTCGCCGATCCATTCGGGCTCACTCCGATCCGTCTCCGCCATCGGCGCCTAAGCCTGAGGGGTCTTGCCTTCGCCGAACCACACCCGGCGCCAGGCGAACACCTCCATGGTGCGCAGCCCTTCGTGCACGTTGGGCTCCCGGTTGGCGATCTCGCGCGCTTCCTCGATGGTCTTGACGTTCTGCAGGATGACGACGGCGCCGCCGTAGCGGTTGCCCGTCTCGTCCTGCTGCGGGCCGGAGCCCAGCAGCAGCCCGCGGTCGAACAGATCGCGTAGGAACACCACGTGATCCTTGTGCACGTCTTCCCGGCTGCGGCCGATATCGGGCGGGTTTTCGACCTCCTTGGAAACGCAGACGTACAGATATTGCGGGTCGCGGTCGGTCGGTGGGGAAACGTCGCTCATGGTGGGATCCTCCCTGGTTTTCTTGATTTGGCGCTTGGGCGGAGGGAGCCGCCCTTGTCCCGGCCAGTCTATCAGCAGCCCCGGCGCCGGCGACAGGTGAAACACCCGTGGAGCCGGCAAAGAAAGGCCGGCCCGAAGGCCGGCCCAGTTTAACAGGGAGACTGCACAGCCGCGCGTGGGAGGAACAATCGCGCAGCCGATCATTCTTGACTACGCACCTGCGGTCGGTTTGGATCACCAAGGGGGGTGAATTTGTGCGGCTCGCGCCGTCAGCCGCACTCGCCAGCGTGCTTCCTGGCGGAGGCAAGGAACTGATCGACCGCTTCCGGTGGGGTGTCGAAGGCGCAGACCAGGCGCAGGGTGGTCGATTCCGCCCCGCCCCAGCGGTAGAACTGCGCCCCGTCGGCCTCGAGCCCCGCGATCACGGAGGCCGGAAGGGCCACGAACACCTCGTTGGCCTCGGTCGGGTAGGCGAGGCGGGCGCCCCCAATGTCGCCGAGCCCAGCCGCCAGGCGCCGGGCCATGGCGTTGGCGTGGCGCGCGTTCCTGAGCCACAGGTCGCCCGATAGGTAGCCCTCGAACTGGGCGGCGATGAAGCGCATCTTGGAAAGCAGGTGCCCGCCGCGCTTGCGCCTGAAGGCGATCGTGTCGGCGAGGTGGGGATCGAAGCAGATGACGGCCTCGGCGGCGAAAGCGCCGTTCTTGCTGGCCCCGAAGCAGAGGATATCGACGCCCGCTTTCCAACTGGCCTCCGCCGGGCTGCAACCGAGATGGACCAGGGCATTGGCGAAGCGGGCGCCGTCCACATGCAGCTTCAACCCCCGCCGGTGGGCGAAATCGGCAAAGCCGGCGAGCTCGTCGGGGCGATAGACGCGGCCTGTCTCGGCGGTCTGGGACAGGCTGATGGCGGCGGGCTGGACGTTGTGCACCCCATGGGCCAGGGTCGCCCAGACGGCTTCGATATCGCTAATGGCGATCTTGCCGTCGCGGTCGGCCACGGCGATCATTTTGGCGCCCCCGGTATAGAATTCCGGGGCGCCGCATTCGTCCTGATGGACATGGGCCTGGGGGTGGCAGAACACGGCCCCCCAGGGCGGCGTCATGGCGGCCAAGGCGACGGAATTGGCGCCGGTACCGGTCGCCATCAGGAAGACGCTGGCCTCGCACTCGAAGAGGGCGGCGATGCGGTCCTCGATGGCGCGGCTGAACCCATCCTCGCCATAGGCCGCCGCCTTGCCCGCGTTGGCCCGGCTGAGCGCATCGAGGATTTCGGGCGCGGCGCCCGCGGTGTTGTCGCTGCGGAAATCCATGGCACGGTCCCGGGAGGTTGCGGTGGCCCAGACGCTGTGGGCGCCGGCAGTCTAACAGTTCGCCCGGTCAAAAAAAGCGCCCCGATTGGGGGCGCTGATGAACTCTTGAGGGTATGCGGTTTATCGATCCTCTCCCTGCGGCGCGGGAAACCTCAACTAGCGGGAGCGGATCGCGGGGGATCAGGCCGCGGCCAGGGCGCCCTGTGCCCGCTTCCTGCGGCCGACCGCGACCAGGGCAACAAGCCCCGTCAGAAATAGCGGCAGCGCCGCCGGGATCGGGGTTGCGGCGACCACCACGCCCTCGAAATTGGCGTCCTGCAGGAACCGTAACGGCCCACCCACGCTGGTGCACCCGGCGGAAGTACAGGTCGATTCCTGGCCGATGAAGACGTCAACGATACCCCCGGCATTGGTGAGGGCGGACGCAAACATCAACATGAGGTTGGGGGACGAAACGAGGCTCGGGAAGTCGGCGTTGGGAACGGCGCTGAAAGCTGTGCTGCCACCGTTGATCACGTCGCCGTAGATCGCGCCGGTGCGCTCAGAGCCGTTGGTGGTCGCGATGAACATGTCGCTGTAGACGTTGGTATCGGCATCGTAGACGAAAGACCCGGCCGCCGAGCCGCCATCGTCGAATGCCTTTTCTTGCAGGGTCCAGGTCACGGGAACGGCCTTGGCCGGGGTGAAGCCTGAGGCAGCCCCCAGCACGAGGACGGCCCAACACATAATCATACTGATTCTCAAAAAACTCCTCATGTCAGATCACCTTTTGACTCTCCTTGTTGATGTGGAACGGTGGATTTTTTTTGTTCCGTTTGGCGCAGCGGAGGTCATCCCCTTGTGCACCGCAACACTAGCCAGAGGGCGGAGGTCCAAAGTGTGATCAAGCTGTGTCTAAGCTGTGTCACTTCGTTTGGAAGCGGTTCTAATTCGGCGCGTGTTAAACCAACCGGTCCGGCCTGCCGCGGGGCGGCTCGCGCCGGGACGGGGGACGGTGCAACCTTGCGGAGGGGGCGGGGGCCGGGAGCCTAGGCTAGGCTTGGGCGGTCTTCAGGGTCATCGGCGGAACGACATCGGCATCAAGCGCCTTCCGGCAGCGGGATGAACTCGTCGTCGCCCGGAACGCCGGCGAAGCGCCCGTGCCGCCAATCGTCCTTGGCCTGTTCGATCCGCTCTCGCGTGCTCGAGACGAAATTCCACCAGACATGGCGCGCGCCGTCCAGCGGCGCACCGCCGAGGACCATGGCCCGGGCGGGTGCCTCGGCACGCAGCTCCACATCGATACCGTCGTTGAACACGGCCATCTGCGTCGCCGCCACGGTGGTTTCGCCCACCCGAACCTCGCCCTCCACGACGTGGACGGCCCGTTCGCCGAGCGCCGCGGCCAGAGCCATGCCGCCGCCGGCCTCCAATGTCACATCGCCATAAAAGATTCGGGACAGGCTCTCCACCGGCGAGGTGGCGCCTTCCAGCGTACCCGCGATGAGTCTGACGCGGCCTCTGTCCAATTCGACCTCGGGCAGGGTCTCGGCGGGATGATGAAAGAATCCGGGGGCGATTTCTTCCTGCTCGACCGGCAGGCCGACCCAGGACTGGATTCCGTGAAGACGGGAGGCGTTCGCGCGCTCTTGCCCGCCGGTGCGCTCGGAATGGACGATGCCGCGCCCGGCATTCATCCAGTTGACGGCGCCGGGGCGGATGGGTTGCACGTATCCCAGGCTGTCGCGATGGACGATCTCGCCCTCGAACAGATAGGTGACTGTCGAAAGGCCGATATGGGGATGCGGGCGGACGTCGATTCCCCTGCCCGGGCCGAAGGAGGCGGGCCCGACGTGATCGAAGAAGACAAACGGCCCGACCGTGCGCCGGTCGATGTCGGGCAGCACCCGGCGCACCGAAAAGCCGCCGATATCCCGCTCCTTTCCGAAAAGGATCAGATCGATTGAAGGGTCCATGGATGGTCCGTATGTCATGCTGGAATGGTCCGTTAAGGCGTCGGATTGCCGGGAAACAGTTGGGCAATTTTTATTCTAGCCTTCAAGAAGAATATCGAAATCGGCGTCTCCTGGAAGACCGGCCTTTGCAGGGAGAGATGCATTCCAACCGACCGCCTCGCTGCGAGGCGCCGGCGGTGTAGCCATGAAACCCCTGCGGTGCCGCAGGCCGGTGGCTTGGGCTGAGCGAAACTGATATGGTTCAATTAATTGTTCGCAATCGTGTTGGGCACCGCCGGCTTCTCGTCATCTGATAACGCAAGCGGCAATCCTCACTCTCCGGGGCCGGGGAAAGGAGCGACGAAATTCTCATTCGCATAGGTTTCGAGCTATCCGTCGACTGTCCCAAACCGACGCCCATGCTGCTGGCCTTGTACCCGCACGGTTCCGAAAAGCGGCGCACGATCGGTTCGGATTGCATTCGGGCGGAGCCCACGATCAAAGTCGAAGAATTCACGGACTTGGTGGGTAACCGGTGGGCCCGGATCGAGACGCCGCCCGGCGTGACGACGTTGTGGTCGGACTGCATCGTGGAGGACAGCGGGGAGCCGGACGTGTTCAACTGGGACGCCCGTCAGCACGAGGTTGTGGACCTGCCTGTCGAGACGCTCGTCTATCTGATGGCCAGCCGCTATTGCGAGAGCGACGAACTCGCCGAAAAGGCCTGGCAGCTCTTCGGGAATACACCGACCGGATGGGCGCGGGTGCAAGCGATCTCCAACTGGGTTCATAACCATGTCCTCTTCGATTACCGGTTCGGTCGGCCCACCAAGACCGCGGTCGACGTCTTGCGGGAAGGTACCGGCGTGTGCCGCGATTTCTCCCATCTTTTCATCGCCATGTGCCGGGCGATGAATATCCCGGCCCGCTACGCCAGTGGCTATCTCGGCGATATCGGTGTCGCGCCCTCGGGGGCGGGGGACTTCTCCGCATGGAGCGAGGTCTTTTTGGAAGGCCGATGGTACACCTTTGATGCGCGACACAATTCGCCGCGCATCGGGCGGGTAGTGATGGTCCGTGGACGGGACGCCGCCGATGTAGCGATGATGATGGGATTTGGTGAGTATCTGTTGAGCCACCTGAAAATCTGGACAGATGAGGTCGATGAGTCTCTGTCTGAAGATGCGCTCGTCGAATCCCTGAAGACGCGCCCCCTGGCGGAGGCCCTGGTGCTGGATCCGTCTGTCCGCCGGGTGATCCTGTAAGCCGCGGGATCGAGCCACCGGGCGGACACGGGCACCGGCGGTTCGGCCCGGTTCCCTTCGTGACAGGCTTTACCGCAGACGAAGCGCTGCCGGTTCGATGCGCCTGAAGGCCTCCGCCAGACGCCCCGCCCACCGGGCGGCGTCGGCCGGGGTGGTGAGGAGATCCTGGCGGATTTCGATCAGGACGTGGGGCAAACCGCGGGCTTCGCCGTGAACCGGGATGGTGTAATCGGTTTCGTCGTCGATCGAATAGGGTTCATTCTCGCCGACTTGGACGGTTTCGTCGCCGGTCATCGCCCCGAGCAAGAGTTTGACAAGGCGTTCATCGCGACCGTAGCTGAGGCCGATCGACCAGGGCCGCCGTCGGCCCCCGAACACAGGGGTGAAGCTATGGATGCTGAGCAGTAGCCCCGGTCGGTCGCCGCGGGCATCGACCACTTTACGAATGGCGTCATGATAGGGCGTGAACAATGCCTCGATGCGCCGCGCCCGGTCTTCGGCGCTCAAACGCCGGTTCCCCGGGATAGACACGCCTGCGGACTGCTCCGGGATCGATTCGGGACTATCCAGCGGCCGGTTGCAATCGATCACCAAGCGCGAATAACCACTCTCGACCAAGGGCGCGTCCAGCAGTTCGGACAGGCGGCGCGCGACCATCGCGGCGCCGGGATCCCATGCGATATGACTCAGGAGATCGGCCGGGCCGAGCCCCAGCGTTCCAAGACACCGGGGCGTGCGGTTGGATGCATGGTCGCAAACCAAGACCGCGCTGCTCCTCCCAGCGGGGTTGGTAACGGCGAACGCGCCCGGCTCATCGGGGGCAAGCAATCCGCCCCCGGGCGGCCCTGCCGGGGCCTCCTGTTCTCCGATTTCGCTCTTGCTTCCCGCCATAGCCTCTGTCCCCATTCGCGCCGGAATTTCGCGCTTATCGGTGCGATCCGCGCCTCGCAGATTAACAGATCCGGTCATGGTTCGATGCCGGCTTGTCATCGTCAAGGGGTGGCGTCCGATGGCACGGCCCGGCCGATCCGGACGCCGTCTCCGCTTTCCTCCGGGGCTTGCGGCACCGGCACCGGCGCCGCGGCTCATCCGGTCGGCGGCATCGAACAAATGCAATTGATTCCGGCGATCCCGACGGGCACCATCGCCTTCCGCGATCTGCGACGTTGCACATGGGCGATCGGACGAGGAATGAAGATGGGTGCTTCCACGATCAACCCGCCGGCCAGCGTTTCGCGCACGCCCGCGGCGTCGGGAGTGTGGGTCCTGTGTGCCGTGTTGGCGGTTGGGTGGGTCGGACCGTCGCACGCCGCCGATCCGATCGAGATGGTTCGCATACCGGGCGGTGCCTTCACCATGGGGCGGGATGATGGCCCGGCGGACGAGCGCCCGGCCCACCGTGTGACCCTGGCGCCATTTTTGATCGACCGGCTGCCCGTTACCAATCGGGCGTTCGCGGCGTTCCTTAACGCCAATGGCGGCGCAATGGGTCGGGACGGGCGTCGGCTGTTCGACTGGGACGATGGGGATGCCCGCATTCACAAGGTGGGCGGCGTCTTCCGGGCCGATCCCGGCTTTGCCGATCGGCCGGTGGTGGAACCGAGTTGGTCGGGCGCCGTCGCCTACTGCGCCTGGAAAGGCAAGCGCCTGCCGACCGAAGCCGAATGGGAGCGCGTGGCCAAGGGTAAGGAAGGACGCAAGTATCCTTGGGGCAACGCGCCGCCCGATGCCACGCGCGCCCACTTCGACGCAGGCTGGGGCGCAACCACAACCGTCGGCACGCCTGCGGCCGGTGCGACGCCCGAAGGGGTCTTGAACCTCGCCGGCAACGTGCACGAATGGGTCGCGAGCCTCTATCGGCCTTATCCCTATCGCGCTGACGACGGCCGGGAGGATCCATCGGCCCCCGGGGAGCGGGTGACAAGGGGCGGGGCGGCGGACACCGGGGCGGAGACGCTGACCACCACCTGGCGCGGGCAGGGCGTCTCCCGCGGTCCCCGCGCCGGCCACCACAATATCGGTTTTCGCTGCGCCCGGTCGGCGCCGACGTCCTGAGATCGCCTTCGCCGGGGCCTTAGGCGGTTCCCTCGCGGCGGTCGACGATCACGTCGACGAGGGCGCATTTGCCCGCCTTGACCTGTTCGATCGCGCGTTTGACCGCCGGGACGATATCGGCCGGATCTTCGATCGGTCCCTCGGCCCACCAGTCCATGCCCCGGGCGATATGGGCGAAATCGGGCTCGGGCCCTTCGAGGTCCATGCCGATATAGGCCCGCGCCGGGTCGGTCCCACGACTTTCCGCCACGTGGATCTGATGGGCCCAGTCGTTGTAATAGGCGCGGTTGTTGTACATCACCACCAGCATGGGGATCTCGTACTTGGTCGCGACCCACAGGGCGCCGAGGTCGAACATCAGATCGCCGTCGGGCTGCAGGTCCACCACCAGCTTGCCGCTGCCCTTGTGCGCCAGTGCGACGCCGAGCGACATGCCGAACTGCGTCGCGGTGCCGAGCTCGCGCCCAGGATGGCGGTAAGGCTTATTGAAGTCCCAGATTTTATTCGCCCAGGTCTTCAGGGTGCCTGCCGTCAGGACCCAATCCTCGTCCTTGATCGCCTGCCAGACCTCGTGGGCCATGCGCGATTCATGCATCGGCCGGCGGTCCCACTGTTCCTTCACCTGATCCTGCCACTTCGCCCACTGGGCGGCGTGCTTCTCGCCGATGGCCTGCTTGCGGTCCTCGATGCGTTTGGCAAGCGGGGCATCGGCGGAGACGCGGCTGGCGACGGCCTCGGTCAGGGCGGGGATGGCATTGGCGGTATCGGCGAGGATCCGCATGTCCCAATTATGGTGCTTGTTGTAGTCGGTCGCCCATTTGCTGATCTCGATATCGGCGAACCCGACGTCGATCCACTTGCAGCCGGGCTTGCAGAGCGATTCCACCTCCCGGGTCTGCCAGTTGGGCTTGTGCGAACCGCGAGTCCAGTCGATGACGTCGAGCGCCATGACAAGGTCCGCCTCCGTGAAGGCGTCGGCATGCATCGAGACGTTCTGGGGGTGGCGGTTGGGGAAGCCCAAACGCTTGTTGATGTCGAACACGGCGGCACCGGCGGTTTCGGCCAGTGCGACGGTGGGATCGTAACCGATCGGCATGCGGGCGGCATATTCGGTCAGAAGCACCGGATAATCCGCGCTGACCAGTTGGTCGGCGGCTTCTTCGATCAGCTTTGGATCGGCGGCGAGGCGCGGCGGCACCCTGACCGCGCTCGCCGGGGGCAGGGGAATGTCGTCCTCCAGCACCGCCTCTTGCAGGCCGGCGTCGTAGACCATGTATACCGGTCCCTGCGGTTCGGTCATCATGATCGAATAGGCGCGGGAAAAGCTGTCGACCACGCCGTGGATCGAGCCAGGCTGATAGTCCCACTTGGTGAAATCGCGCACCGCCGACCCTTGGGCGAAGGCGGTGTGGATCCAATCGATGAAAGGACGGCGGAGCTTTTCGTCCATCGGGCCCGTGGCGCCGATCAGGAACACCGGGCAACGGTCAATATAGGCGTAATAGAGCGCAAGCGGGCTGTGCAACAGACCGACCACGTTGTGCACCGCGGCCCCCATGGGCTTGCCGCAGGCTTTGGCGTAGCCGTGGGCGATTTGGATGGCGATCTTCTCGTGATTGCAGAGCAGCATCGGCGGGTCGTTCTCGCCGTAATTCACCATGGAATCGTGCAGCCCGCGATAGCTCGCCCCGGGATTGAGGGCGATATAGGGCAGGTCGTAGAGCTTGATCATGTCGACGATGACGTCGGACTGATATCGTTGATTGGATTTTCTGATCAGGGGTTCGTCGTCCATGGTTCTCGCCTGTGTGGGGGAGGGAAAGAATTCGCGAAAGGCGCCCAAATCATGCGCTGCGGGGCGGTCCAGAACCTAACAAGCCGCGCGCCGCGGCGCCATAGGACATCGCGATTTTTCTGCCCCGGGGCGAGTTTATGTTTCCCGCGCCGGCGATAATCGGGTAGAGGAGATGGCCCCGTGTTCCAGGGGCGTCCTTTTCGCCCGGTCCCGGGCGGCATTTTTCGGAGGCAAGACGTATGAGTGAGCGACAAGTCGGAGAAAGCACCGGCAATCAACCCCCCTCGCGGCCCGGAGTGATTAGTTGGGCCGTTGCGGGGGCAGCCTTGGTCGCGTTGATTGCGTTCATGGTCCTGAAATAGGGCACGATCCAGAAATTGAATTCATCTGACGCGTGCGCGCCGGGCCATTGACCCTGGTGCGCGCGTATTTTTTCGAGTCGGGGGCCTGTGTGCCGCTCGCATCGCGGCAGGCTTCTCCGGAGTTTCAGGCCTCGTCACCGCGGTTGGTGATCTGAACCTGTCCGGCCTTCAGATTCTTGCGGGTCTTATAGTCAATAATCTTGATGTTGTCCTGCGAGCCCGAGCGGGTGCCCATCAGGATCATCGGCCCGTCGCCGGAGTTTTCAAGCTGATAGAATGAACCGCCCGTGATCAGCGCCGCCATGTTCGGCTTGAGAACGGTGGCCCCGCCGTCGGGGAACCGCATGGTGCATTCGCCGTCGATGCAGAAGAAGGTTTGATCCTCGTTGTGGCAATGTAGTTCGTCGTGGTCACCGGGATTGGGATAGTAGTGGACCCAGGAATGGAGCTTCCTGGTGTTCATCACCACCGTGCGCTTCTTTTCCCGGTTGGCCACTTCTACCGTGTCAATAATCTCGATCGCCATGTCCCTAGCCTCCGCCTTGCCCGTTGATCGCGGCCCCGGCATTGAAAGCCCGGTTCGCGGATCGGTCCCTTTAGACGGAGCCTACCTCAGGGCCTGGGCCCCGGTCCAGATGCGAGAGACCGCAATTGGCGACGCCATTTCTTTGTACAGCTCCCAGCCACGTGCAAAGGCAGCGACGGCGCGGCTGCGGAATGGTATATTTCCGCGCTCATGCGGCGCGACGGCAAACCCACCGCCGGGCGTTATTGATGAAATCAGGGGAAGACCATGAACAAGATCTTCGGCAGTGCGATTGTTGGATTGACTTTGGCCCTCGCGGCGCCTGGCACCGGAGCGTTAGCCCAGGGTGGGTTGTTCGATCAGGGAAAGGACATGCTGAAGGGCTTTGGCCTCGGTGGTTCCGATTCCAAGGGCAGCTCCAGCATGTTGTCCAACGCCGATATTTCAAGCGGGCTGGTCGAAGCGCTGAAGGTGGGCACCGAACGGGTGGTCAGCACTTTGGGCCGGACCGACGGTTTCAATAACGACAAGGACGTCCATATCCCGCTGCCCAAGACGCTGGAACGGGTGAAGAGTGTGCTCAAGCCGCTCGGCATGGCCTCCATGGCGGAAGACCTTGAGCTCAGGCTCAACCGCGCGGCGGAAGCGGCGGTGCCCCGGGCCAAGAAACTATTCTGGGATGCGATTTCCGCCATGACCCTGGACGATGTGCGGGGCATCTATAACGGTCCCCAGGATGCCGCGACCCAGTATTTCAAGAACAAGATGTCGGCGCCGTTGGCCAAGGACATGACCCCCATCGTTCATGAGGAAATGGGCAAGGCGGGGGCGATCCAGAGCTACGACAAGATGATGGGCCAGTACAAAACCATCCCCTTCGTGCCCGATGCCCGGGCCAACCTGACCGAATACGTTGTCGAGAAAGGGATCGAAGGCGTGTTTTTCTATCTCGGCAAGGAAGAAGCGGCGATCCGCAGCAATCCTGCCGCGCGCACCACGGATATCCTCAAGAAGGTGTTCGGCGCCAAATAGCCGGCCCTTGCGGTGCCCTGCCGAGGGCCATCGGCAGGGCAACAGGCCCAGGCGTATTGTCCGGGCGGCCGCTCGGCGTCGCTCGGGACAAGTGCGGGTCGGCTCCTTGGCAACCCTATGGCGTCACGTGCCCCTTCGAGGCTACAGTTCACGGCGCATCAATCATAAATCCGCTTAGGCCGATAGGGAGACGTCCATGATTCGCACCGTTCTCGGCGCGGCCTGTGCCGCCAGCCTGATCGCCGCAGCCGGGGCTTTCAGCCCGGCTTCGGCCGATGCCATCAGCGATTTTTACGGTTCCAAGAGGATGACCATCCTCATCAGCACGCCGCCCGGCGGCGGTTACGATGTCTACGCCCGGTTGCTGGGGCGCAGCCTCGGCGAATACATTCCGGGCAAGCCGACCATCATCCCCCGCAACATGCCCGGCGCCGGCGGCATGGTGCTGTTGAACTACGCCTATAACAAGGGTGCCAAGGACGGCACGCTCCTGTTCACCCTGCATTACAACCTGCCCATGTACCAGGCGATGGGCGGGCGCGGCGTGAAGTACGACGCGCGCAAGATCATCGGCCTTGGTCGCCTGCTTGCCTCCAACGCGGTGACCGCGGTGTGGGCGAAGTCGAAGTCCGCGGTCAAAACGATCGGCGACGCGCTCGAGCGAGAGGCTGTGATCGGCAGTACCGGGGCGACGTCGAACTCCACGGTCTATCCCATCGTCCTGAACAACATGCTGGGCACCAAGTTCAAGGTGGTGTCGGGTTATGCCGGCGGCGGTAGCGTATTCCTGGCCATGGAGCGGGGGGAGATCGACGGTTTCGGAGCCTATTCATATCTCACGCTGAAATCGGTCAAACCCGATTACCTGACGCAAAAGAAAATCCAGCCCATCGTGCAGTGGGGACCGAAACGGGAAGAGGAGTGGTCCCATGTGCCGACCGCCGTCGATCTGGCGAAGTCCGGGGTCGACCGGGCGGCCATGAAGATTGCCTCCACGGGGCCCGAGATCGGCTTCTCCTATTTCATGCCGCCGGGGGTGCCGGCGGCGCGGGTCAACGCCCTGCGCACGGCCTTCAACACCATGATCAAGGACCCGGCGTTCCTGCGAGAGGCCAAGCGCCACCGGCTCGACCTACGCACGGCGGATGCCGCCTATGTGGAAAAACTGGTGGCGGACGTGATGGCGGCGAGCCCCGATTCGATCGACCGCCTACGCCAGCTCATGGTGGTCAAGGGCAAGGGCGCCCGCTGCCAGGATTACACCGCCGTGAAGTACTGCCGAAAGAAGCGCAAACGAAAGAAGAAAAACAACTAGTCCGATTCCATCGGCGACCGCCGCCGCCCGGGTGCCGTCGGGACGGCGGCGGTTTTCATTCCCATCGGGTCCCGAGGAGGGAGAGTCCGGCCATGAGCAACGAAACGGCGTTGCGCGACAAGCTCGCGACCTGCACCCGCATCTTCGCCATGCAGCAAATGTTGGGCCTGTTCGGCCATATCAGCGTCTTCGATGCGCAAGCCGGCCGGGTCTATTTCTCGCCGAGCCAGGGGGTCGATAAATCCGCCGTCTCCCCGGACGACATCCTTGTGGCCGACCGGGACGGCACGGTTCTCGACGGCGACATGCGCTTGCCCATGGAATGGCCGATCCACACGGTGCTGCATGCGCGCCGCGGTGATGCCTTGGCGGTGGCCCATCTGCACGCACCCTATGCGACCCTCTATGCCATCGCCAAGCGGCCGTTCCGGCCGGTGACCCTGCAGGGTTCGGTGTTCGGCGCCGGCGTGCCCATCTATCGCGAGCCCCAGCTGGTCAAGACCGTGGCCCAGGGCGAGGACCTGGCGGAAGTGATCGGCGACAGCCGCGGCGCCTTCATGCGCGGGCACGGGATCGTCGTGATCGGCCGGGATGTGGAGGAGATGCTCTATGGGTCTTTGATCCTTGAGGACGAGGCCCGAAAATCAGTTGAAGCGGCCGCCCTTGGCGAGCTCGACTGCTTAACTGTGGCGGACTGTAATGCCTTTGGCGGGGTTGCCGATTTCCCCGGCCGCTCGCAGAGGGCGTGGCGCTATTTTGCGAACCTGGAATCGAAGTGGGATGGCAAGCCGGGCGGCAGCCCGGTTGCCTTCGCCTGAAGGCGGCCAGGGGGTCCGGGCTCACGGCTTTGGGGCGAAATGGGCCTTTGAAAAGGCGATGCGGTCCTCTTTCGATTTGAGCTCGCCGAAGTGCCGCTCTACCAGTTCGAGCCGGTGGCGCAGGCCCTCGTTATTGGCGATCTGGATGTTGAGTCCGGGCCGGGCATTGAGCTCCAGGATCAGCGGGCCCTTGTCGCGGTCGAGCACGATGTCGATCCCCTGATAGCCGAGATCGGTGAGCTCGTAGCTTTGCGCAGCAAGGTCGAGCATCTTCTCCCAATGGGGCACCATGACGCCGGAGACGGGATTGAGGGTGTCGGGGTGCTCGGAGACGATAGCATTGCGCCAGACCGCGGTAAGCGTCCGTCCCGTCGTGATGTCGACCCCTGCGCCGATGGCGCCCTGATGCAGGTTTGCTTTGCCGTCGGACATGCGCGTGGGCAGGCGGACCATGGCCATCGTGGGCACGCCGAGGAAGACGATGATGCGAATGTCCGGCACACCTTGAAAGGCGATCTTCTCGAACACCGGGTCGAATCTGACGCGGTATTCGATGATCACGCGGTCGGGCTGGCCGCCGAGGCTGAAGCTGCCGCCCAACGCGTTGGAAAGGTGGTAGCCGAGCTCGTCCTCCGAAATCAGCGTCCCGCCGGCCCGCCGGTAATACCCCCTGGGCCCGCGCGACAGCACCAGGATGCCGTCACCGCCGGAGCCCTGAGCCGGTTTGATGACGTATTCCTCATGGTTGGCCAGAATCTCTCCCACCTTGACGATATCGCGTTGGCTTTCGAGCACGCCGTAGAGCTCAGGCACGGCGAGGCCGGCCTTCATCGCGAGCTCCTTGGTCTTGACCTTGTCGTCAACCAGCGGATAGTTCTTTCGCTTGTTGTAGCCCAGGGTGTAGTCGGCGTTTCGCCTGTTGATGCCGACCACGCCCGCATCGTTCAGTCTCTTGGCCAGCCCGAACATCATCGGCTCCGGGGCGCCAGGACCCTGAAGCGGCTCAGCTCCATCAGCCGGAAGCCCTTGTAGCGGCCGAGCAGCAACGTCGCCGCCAAGATCAGCAAGATCAGCTCAGGGAACACGAAGAACAGGTGCTCGAGATACGGGTTGCTCATGAGGATATGGGCGATGGCGGCGATGATCAGGCTTCCAGTTGCCTGCGTCATGGCTTCGCCGGCGCCGCGCTCGTCCCACACGATGGTCATGCGCTCGATGGTCATGGTCATGATGACGATGGGGAACAGTGAGATCGACAGGCCGCGATCCAGTCCCAGGTTATGGGTGAGCAAGCTGAGCAACATCATGGTCAGGATCACGACCATGACCACTACCGCAAGCCGGGGCACAAGGAGCAGCTTCAGGTGCTCGAGGTAAAAGCGGATTCCCAGGCCGATGCTGACGATCAGGGTGAACAGGATCACGCCCCAGAGCAGCTGGGTTTCGCGGAAGGACATGGCGATCAGCACCGGCATGAAGGTGCCGAAGGCTTTCATGCCGATAACGTTGCGTAGGATCACCAGGAAGAAGATGCCAAGCGGCACCATCAGCAGGATGCGATAGACATGCTGGGTTTGCAGCGGCAGGCCGAAAATGGAGAAATCCATGAACTTCCGGCTGCTGACGCGTGCTTGCTGGACCGCGCTGCGAAGTGCCAGGTCGTAGTCGCGTATCACCGCGAAGTTCACCCGGATATTGGTTGCTCCGGTCGCTTCGATGGCTGATTCAGGTCCGCGCCACCATGGCAAGCGGTCGGTAGCCACGCCGCGGCTGCCGGTTTCTGCGTCGAACGGCACCCAGGAATCACCGATGTAAACCTCCAGCCAATAGACCAGCGGAGCGTTGCGCCGTTCCTCCTTGAGGGATACCCCGTTGACCACCCTGGCGGGCACGTTGGCATGGCGCAACAGTCGGACGGCCAGTGTTGCAATGCGCTTGTCGGTGCGCCGCGGGCCAATCAGCAGGGATGCCTCACGGCCGTCCCTTCCGGCCCGTAGACGGTTGACGATGAGGCCGACCAGGGATTCGGTGTCCGCTGCCTGGGGCAGCGCCGTGTCGATAATGGAGTTCGCGGCCTGCAGTTCGGCGCCGATGAAGCCGGATGCCAGCCTGCTGGGCGGGGGCGCCTTGGTCGGCCTAAATTCTTTTTCCAGCCGCCGTGCCGTGGTCCGAAAGAACAGGGTTTGCTTGCCCGTGGCTTTACTGATCGTGAACACGGCTTGCCTGTTGGCGCCGACGACACGGGTGACGAACCCGTAATTGCGGGTGATAAAACTCTGTTGGTAGGTCGGAAGTCCCTCGCTTGACCTGGGAATGAAGAAATTGAGCTTCACGGGCCTGCCGCGCGCCTCGAAGTTAATGATGGCTTCGGCGCGCCAAACTTCGACCGAACTTGTGGCGATGAGCGGGAAGTTCAGGAGCAGAACCTTATAAAGGAAGATCACGACACCGATAAGGGCCAGAACGCCTGTCAATACAT
>JAOTVC010000263.1 GCA_029863585.1 Alphaproteobacteria bacterium
GGGAACGCCCATCCTGACGGGCTCGCTCAGCCGGATCTTCCTTGGTATTTGGGCCGATCAATACGGCGGGCGGATCGTCTATGTGGCTGTCATGGTTCTCGCGGCCGCGGCGACCTTGCTGCTGTCCTTCGCCGACACCTACGGGTTGATGCTGCTCGCCGCTCTCGGGGTAGGCCTCGCAGGCGGGTCTTTCGCGGTCGGCATCACCTACGTTTCCAAGTGGTACCCGGCCGAAAAGCAGGGTACGGCGCTGGGCATCTTTGGCGTCGGCAACGTAGGCGCGGCGGTGACCAAGCTCCTGGCCCCCATGGTGCTGATCGCTTTCGGCTGGCAGATGGTGGCGCAAGTCTGGGCGGGCGCGCTTCTCCTCACCGCTATCGTGTTCTGGTTTCTCACCGATGACGATCCGGCACTCAAGGAACGCCGCAGACAGGGCCTCAAGCCCCGCAGTACCTGGCTCGAATTGGAGCCGCTCAAGAACATCCAGGTGTGGCGGTTCTCTCTGTATTACTTCTTCGTGTTCGGTGCCTTCGTGGCATTGGCCTTGTGGTTGCCGCGTTACCTGGTTGGCGTTTATGGCCTGGATATCAAAACGGCGGGCATCCTCGCGGCCTTCTATTCGATCCCCGCGAGCCTATTCCGTGCCTATGGCGGCCACTTGTCCGACCGCTATGGTGCCCGTACCGTCATGTATTGGACCTTCGGAATCTCCGTCCTCTGCACCTTTATCCTGTCCTATCCAAGAACGGACTACGTGGTTCACGGGATCGAAGGTCCCATTTATTTCTCCTTGGGGACGGGTCTTGTTCCCTTCGTCATCGTGATCTTCGTCCTCGGCTTCTTCATGTCGTTGGGCAAGGCCGCGGTCTACAAGCACATTCCCGTCTACTACCCCGACCATGTCGGTTCGGTCGGCGGTTTGGTGGGCATGATCGGCGGGCTCGGCGGATTTGTGCTGCCGGTTGCCTTCGGCGCCATGAACGACCTGATCGGCGTCTGGACGAGTTGCTTCATGCTGCTGTTCGGGTTGGTCGCCGTTGCGCTGTTGTGGATGCATTTCTCGATCTTGCGGATGGAGCATGCCGCCCTGCCGCGCGAGATGCGTGCATTGCCGCAATTGCCGGAAATGGAGGTGATCCACACGCCGAAGCACATCGGCGCGCTGGGCCCGGTGGTCGAGGATTGGCGGCCCGAGGATGACGAGTTCTGGAGGTCTATTGGCCGCCGGATCGCGCAGCGGAACCTTTGGATATCGATACCGTGCTTGCTGCTCGCCTTCTCGGTCTGGCTGGTATGGAGCGTGGTCGTCGCCAAGCTGCCCGCCGTCGGCTTCAAATACACGACGGACCAGCTGTTTTGGCTGGCCGCATTGCCGGGGCTTTCGGGTGCAACCCTGAGGATCTTTTATTCCTTCATGGTGCCGATTTTCGGCGGACGGATGTGGACCACGCTTTCGACGGCGTCGCTGCTGATCCCCGCGTTGGGCATCGGTTACGCGGTTCAAAATCCGGATACGCCATATTTCATATTTCTCATTCTGGCGCTGCTCTGCGGATTGGGTGGAGGCAATTTCGCGTCCTCCATGGCCAATATCAGCTTCTTCTTCCCCAAGGCACAGAAAGGCAACGCCCTGGCACTCAATGCCGGTCTCGGCAATATGGGGGTGAGCGTCATGCAATTTGTCATTCCCCTGGTCATCACCGGCGGCGTGTTCGGGGTGTTGGGCGGCGCACCGCAAGTGACCTCCGAAGGCGCCGAGATATGGCTGCAAAACGCCGGGTTCGTGTGGGTGCCGTTCTTGATCGCGGCCACCATCGCGGCTTGGTTCGGTTTGAATGACATTGCCTCGGCAAGGGCCTCGTTCCACGAACAGTCGATCATCTTCCAGCGCAAACACAACTGGATCATGTGTTGGCTCTATACCGGCACGTTCGGCTCCTTCATCGGCTACTCGGCTGGGTTCCCCTTGCTGGCCAAGACCCAGTTCCCGGATGTGAACTCTCTGCCCTTTGTCTTCCTGGGCCCCCTTGTCGGCGCGCTGTCCCGGGCCGGTACCGGATGGATTTCAGACAAGTACGGCGGTGCCCGGGTCTCGGTCTGGGTGTTCGTGACCATGATCGCGGCATTGGGCGGGGTGCTCTATTTCCTCGGTATCAAGGACCAGCCGGGTGCCTTCTGGGGCTTCTTCGCGATGTTCATGGTGCTGTTCTTCGCCACCGGTGTTGGCAATGCTTCGACCTTCCAGATGATTCCCGTGATCATGCGACAGGAGGTCGACCGGCTGATGCCCCAGCTGGATGCGCCGGCGCGCCTGCGCCAGTCAGAACGGGAATCGGCGGCGATCATCGGCTTCACCTCCGCGATAGCGGCTTACGGCGCCTTCTTTATCCCCAAGGCCTATGGCTCATCCATCAGCTTGACCGGCGGCCCGGAGGCGGCGCTCTGGACATTCATGGCCTTTTACGTCTGCTGCGTCTTCATCACTTGGTTCTTCTATACCCGCTCCGGCGGCCTGTTACATGACATCGAACGAGGCTCTCAATCCCTGGCGGTGGCGAGCGCTTCTTCAAGATCAGCGGAGACCTGACATGAGCCATTTGCTCGATCGCCTGAGTTTTTTTGCAAGGAAGGGCGCCAGCCCATTCGCGAAGGGTCACGGGGTCACGACGCACGAGGACCGCGGCTGGGAGGACAGCTATCGCATGCGCTGGCAGCACGACAAGGTCGTGCGATCGACCCACGGCGTGAATTGCACGGGGTCGTGTTCATGGAAAATCTATGTCAAAGGCGGAATTGTCACCTGGGAAACCCAGCAGACCGATTACCCGCGAACCCAGCCCGAATTGCCCAATCATGAACCGCGCGGCTGCAGCCGGGGTGCCAGCTACAGCTGGTACCTATATTCCTGCAACCGGGTGAAGTACCCGCTCATTCGCTCGCGGCTCATCAAGGCCTGGCGCGAGGCGCGGGCCGGCCGGCCTCCCCTCGCCGCATGGAAGTCGATCGTGGAGAACCCGGACACACGCGCGTCCTATGTCAGGCAACGGGGTCTCGGCGGCTTCGTGCGTGCAAACTGGGACGAGGTCACCGAGATCATCGCCGCCGCCAACGCCTATACTGCCAAAACCCACGGGCCCGACCGGGTGATCGGCTTTTCCCCAATCCCCGCCATGTCGATGGTCTCCTACGCCGCCGGCTCACGCTATTTGTCGCTGCTCGGCGGCGTCTGCATGTCGTTCTATGATTGGTATTGTGATCTGCCGCCGGCATCGCCGCAGACTTGGGGAGAACAGACCGATGTGCCGGAATCGGCGGATTGGTACAATTCCGGCTTCCTGATGCTGTGGGGCTCGAACGTTCCCCAGACCCGAACACCCGACGCCCACTTCTACACCGAGGCCCGCTACCGCGGTGCCAAATCGGTGGTGGTTTCGCCCGACTACAGTGAGGCGGCGAAGTTCTCCGACATGTGGCTGCGGCCGAAGCAGGGAACCGACGCCGCCCTGGCGATGGCCCTGGGTCATGTGGTCCTGCGCGAGTTCCACATCGACCGCCAGGCGGAGTATTTCACGGATTACTGCCGAAAATACTCTGACATGCCAGCGCTGGTGAAACTTGAGAAGAAAGGCACGCGCTACGTACCGGGGCGCTTTCTCCGTGCGTCCGATTTTGCGGACGGGTTGGGAGAAACCAACAATCCCGAGTGGAAGACG
>JAOTVC010000264.1 GCA_029863585.1 Alphaproteobacteria bacterium
TCTGTCGGTCCAATGGTTCGCTGTTCCCGGCCTTTCCGTCACGCCGAGGCTTTCGGCCTTCCACCGCAATGCGGACCCCGGCGTGACCGACGATTACGTGAGGGCCGGCGTGGATGTACGGTGGAGCTGGCGTCGCCTTGCCGCCGACCTGCGCTATGATCATACGGATCGCAACACCGACACCACCGGTTACGTCGAGGATCGCGTATTTTTCGAAGTGAGGAGGAAGTTCTGATGCGGCGCTGGCCGATTCTATTGCTCGTCCTCGCCCCGCTGGCCACCTGTTCGCCGGCGGGTGACGTGCTGGAGAACCAGGCCGCCCTGTACGAATCGGTGGTCTGGCCGGAACCGCCGCAACAGGCGCGGATCCGTCTCGTCGCGACGTTCGGCGAGCCGGAGGAAATCGGCATACGGCCGTCCGTCTTCGGCCGGCTCTGGGGCTGGATCGCCGGCGCTGAACCGCGCCACATGGTTCGCCCCTACGCCATTGCCGTGAAGGGCGAGCGCCTCGCCGTCGCCGACCCCGGCGCCCGCGCCGTGCATTTGTACGACCTCGCGGGACGGGACTATGAGCGCATCGAATGGGCGGACAAACAGTCGCTGCGCTCGCCAGTCGGCGTCGCCTTCGCCGGGGAGGCGCTCTATGTCGCCGACTCGGCGCTCGGCAATATCTTCGTGTTCGACGCCCAGGGCAAACTGACGCGGACGATCGGTGGGCTGGACCGGCCCACCGGCCTCGCCTGGGACGACGAGGCCGGCCGCCTCTATGTGACCGACACGCTGAGCCACAGCGTCGTCGTGCTCGACTCGGAGGGCAAGCGCCTCTTCGAATTCGGCGGCCGCGGCGCCGGCGATGGCGAGTTCAACTACCCCTCGCACCTGGCACTCGCCGGCGGCCGGCTCTATGTCAACGACACCATGAACTTCCGGCTGCAGGTCTTCGACCGGGACGGCAATTTCGTCTCGTCCTTCGGCCGTCATGGCGACGGTTCCGGCGATTTCGCCCAGCCCAAGGGGGTCGGCCTCGACAGCGAGGGCCATATCTATGTCGCCGACGCCCTGTTCAACCGGGTGCAGATCTTCGACGGGCAGGGGCGGCTGCTGCTGGCCTTCGGCGGCGACGGCGCAGCGCCCGGCGAATTCTGGCTTCCCGGCGGCCTGCATATTGCGCAGGACCGCATCTACGTGGCCGATTCCTATAACCGGCGCGTCCAGATATTCCAATTCCTCGGGGGTGCCTAATATGAAGCGACTTGTTTTGTTAATTGGCATCGCCTGCTGGAGCGCCGCCACGCCGGCCGCCTGGGCGGCGCGTGACGTGGCCAGCACGCGACACAATCTAGCCGTATCCGGGACCGGCACGATCAGGAGCACCGGCCCGGTCGGCGGAACGCAAGTCTGTGCGTTCTGCCACACGCCCCACAGTGCCGCGCCCACCACCCCGCTGTGGAACCGCGAGGACACTGCTGTCGTCACCTACACCCCTTACGACAGCAGCACGCTGGCCGCGGCGCCGGACCAGCCGACCGGCAAGTCGCGGCTCTGCCTGTCCTGCCATGATGGGACCGTTGCTTTGGGTGCCCTGCGGAACCCGCCGGGACGAGCGCGCAGCGACCTGGCTTCCGTCAGGTTGGGCCCCGGCCAGCGCGGCTTTCTCGGCACGGACCTCAGCGACGACCACCCGATCTCCTTCGATTACAATGCGGCGCTGTACAGCGACCCGGACCTGGAAATCGCGGATCCCGCGACGGTCGACCTACCGCTCGAAGACATAGGCGGCGAGAGGCATCTGCAATGCACCACCTGCCACGACGCCCACAATAACGAACGGGGGCCGTTCCTGAGGCTGGGGGCGGTGAGCGGCGAAATCTGTACCGCCTGCCATGTGAAGAGAGATTGGTTGACGTCGTCGCACGCGACCTCGACGGCGACCCCGACCGGCCCCACCCCCTGGCCGGAGCGCCGGCCGGAGTGGCGCCGCGCCACGGTGGCCGAGAATGGCTGCATGAATTGCCATGCCCCGCACAGCGCCGCCACGCCGGCGCGACTCATCAAGCAGGTCGAGGAGGACACCTGCTACCTGTGCCATAACGGCAGGGTGGCGGCCACCGACATCGAGGGGGACTTCGCCAAGATCGCGGGACGCCATCCCGTGGCTGACCCCGCCTATGCCGCCCTTCACGACGCCACGAAGGCGGAGAACGTGCTCGCAATGCCGCTGCATGTCGAATGCGAGGACTGCCACAACGCGCATCGCGCGGCACCCGCGGACCCGATGTTTTCGTCCGACTACACTGTGCCCCATGCCGTGGCGCCGGCGGCGAATGCGATGATCCGGGGCGTCACCGGCCTCGATGTGAACGGCGCCCCGAAGGCGGAAATCGATTTCGAGTACGAGCTCTGCTTCAAATGCCACGGCCTGCCGGGCAGGAACACCTGCGACGGCGAGCGCTGCGGCGTGGCCAGGACCAACAACATGGTCCGGGTCGACATGCTGACCGGCGACCCGCTGTTCGGCGGGATCCCGGTGGCCCGCAACATCCGCGAGCGGGTTTACGGCGGGACGCCGGGGCTGCTCTCCTGGCACCCGATCGAAAGCAACAACGGCGCCAACGATAGCGAGGTGCCCAGCCTGATCCCGGGCAATCCGTTGAATGCGGCGATCAGCCTCATCTACTGCACCGACTGCCACAGCAGCGACAACTCCGTGGTGGCGGGTCGCTTCGGCCCCAACGGCCCGCACGGCTCGATCTGGGAGGGCCTGCTCGCCGACCGATACGTCCTGGACGTGTTTTCAACGGCCCGCGCCCCCGCGGACTTCCAGCTTTGCTACAATTGCCATGATGAGGGCACCGTCCGCTCGAACCTGTCGTTTCCTGAGCATGACAGCCATCTCGGCAGCCGGCGGGGATCCTGCGTGAAGTGTCACGACCCGCATGGGTCCCATCAATCCGGGCGCCTGATCAACTTCCTGTGGCAGTCCAACGGCCAGCTGATCGTCGACTGCTTGCGGCCGGACGTGTCCCCGCAGGATCCGGATCCCTGCGATTCCGCTTATCCGGTGCCGACCTGGGAGGACAGGGGTAGTTTCACGGGCGCTTGCTACCTGAACTGTCATGGCGAGGATCACGCGCCCGAAACCTATTAGGCGCGATCTGAAGAGATATCGATCATGCGCTGGTTGCTTCCCGTCGTGGCCCTGGGGATGCTCGGTGTCGCTACGGCGCGGGGCGCCGACCACATCGGCACCGACTTTCCGGTCGCGGCGGGTGGCGGGGCGCAGGGGTTGCCGGCAGTCGCCCACGACCCGGGCGGCGACCGGTTCTTCCTCGCCTGGTACGATTCCCGGAACGGCAGGGCGGCCGCCCTCGACATATACGGCCGCGTCGTCGACGGCAGCGGGCGGCCCGTGACGGGCGACATTCCGATAGCGCGGGCGAGGCGGTCGCAAAGCAATCCGGCCGTCGCCTTCGATACGGTGAACCGTCGCTTCCTGGTGCTCTGGGCTGACTGGCGCGATGCCACCAATGTGGATTCTGACATATACGGGCGCCTGTTCAACGCCGATGGCACGCCACAAGGCGAGGAATTCCGCATCGCTGCGCGGCGCGGCGTGTCGCAGAAGACCCCGAATCTCGCCTTCGATCCGGTCCGGCGGCGCTTTCTTGTGCTCTGGATGGACAGGCGGCACGGG
>JAOTVC010000265.1 GCA_029863585.1 Alphaproteobacteria bacterium
AACCGGGGCCCCAGACGGTCTCCAGGAGCTGGGCGCGGGTCCAGACCTTGCCGGGGTTCTCCGCGAACGCCACCAAAAGGTCGAACTCCTTGACGGTCAGCTCCACCGGACTGCCGGCGACGACGACCAGGCGTTTTGAAAGATCGATGGCGATATCGCCGATGGTGATGCTTTGGGGCGGCCTGGAGCCCGCGTCCCGGGCGTGGTCGAGCCGCCGGAAGATCGCCTTGGTGCGTGCCAGCAGCTCCGGCATGCTGAACGGCTTGGTCATGTAGTCGTCGGCGCCGATCTCGAGGCCGAGCACCCGGTCGAGCTCCGATGACTTGGCCGTCAACATCAGGATCGGGACGTGTTCGTCCTGGCGGCGCAACCGGGTGCAGAGCTCGATCCCGTCCATGCCCGGCAGCATGAGGTCCAGGATGATGAGGTCGTAATGGTGGCTGCGGGCTTCGTGAAACGCCGCCCGGCCGTCGCTCATGGTGCGCACGTCGCAGCCCAGATCGCCGAGATGCAAGGCCAGCACGTCGGCGAGATCGCTGTTGTCCTCTATGACCAGTACCTTGCGTGTCATGGGGCCTCGTGGGCGATTCAAGGGCGGGGACCAAAGCTTCCCTTAACAGAAAACTATCACGAAACGGACACGGGTCCCGCGCACGGACGCTAACGAAATCGTGAACGCCGTGACCGAATCGGCAGGTTTCCGTGACCCTTTCGTGACCGAATGGCGGGACACTCTGGTCCAGCGAGGCGATGGCGCGCACCGCGTTCGCGGACGATACACAGGAGAAGGGAAAGGGGCCGACAATGTTCATTGCAAAGCTATCGAAAACGGAAGGATTTCTCGCCCTCGCCCTGGCGTTCGCCGGAGCCTTGGCTTTCGGGTCCAATGCCTCCGCCGACTACAGAGACGTTGAGAGATACAAAGTCACCATCGTCAACGCCACCAAAGGCCAACCCTTGGCGCCGGGGCTGGTGATCACCCACGGCAGGAGGTTTTCCCTGTTCAAGGTCGGCGACGCCGCCACCGACCCGTTGGCGAAAATGGCCGAAACCGGCGACCCCGGTGATCTGCAGACGGCGGTCTCCGGCTCCACCGCCACGGCCGATATCGTTCCGGGGACGGGCGGCGGCGCCCCGCTTACTCTGCCCTCCGAATCCGCCCATGTGGAGATCACCACCAGGGCCAATTACTTGACCGCAGTGGGGATGCTCGCGGGGACCAACGACGCTTTCTACGCGGTCCAAAGGGTAAGGTTGCCGAGGAGGGGCTCGGTCACGGTCTACGCCCCCGCTTTCGATGCCGGCAGCGAAGAAAACAACGAAGCAAACGGAGATGTTCCGGCCTCGCCCGCCGGCAACGCGAGTGACACCGGAACCAACGTTGCCCCGAAAGAGGGGTTCATCCATGTCCATAACGGGATCCACGGGGTCGGGGATCTGGCTCCCGCCACCTACGATTGGCACAACCCCGTGGTGTTGATTACCATCGAGAGGATCGGCGGATAGAAACAACCGACCTGGGCCCGCATCGGCAACGCGGGCCCGGCCAAGAACTACCGTGAAGCCGGGAAAAGGGACAATTCCAGGCGGTCACAGCGGGTCCCCGCCGCCGATCATCCGTAGTTTCCCGTCGGCGGCGGGGCCCCGCACCCTATGGGCCGGGGCGGGCCGACGGCCTTTTTGCGGTCACATGGTTTGATCAGGGTTCAGGCGGTGAGCTACCCGAGATGGAGGCGAAGATGATGAAAAACTTGAAAGTCTTGAGCATTCCGTTCCTGGCCGTGGCCGTCCTTTTCGCGGCGCCCGCGCTGGCGGCGAAGTCCGAGGTCTATACCGGGTTCCTTTCCAGCCTTGCCGTCAACGGCTACGACCCGGTCGCCTATTTCACGGAGAAGCGCCCCGTGGAGGGCTCGGCCAAGTTCGAGTTCAAGCACAAGGGCGCGACATGGCGGTTTGCGAACCAGAAGAACATGGAGACATTCAAGGCCGATCCCGACAAATATGCGCCGCGCTACGGCGGCTATTGCGCCTGGGCGGTCAGCCAGGGTTACACCGCCAAGGGCGATCCGCAATATTGGAAGATCGTCGATGGCAAGCTGTATCTGAATTACGATGCGACGGTGCAGGCGCGTTGGGAAAAGGACATTCCCGGATTCATCACCAAGGCCGACAAGAACTGGCCCGGCGTCCTCAAGTAGATCCCGGGCAGCCCGGCGCCGCTCCCCATCGGCGGGCGGCGCCTGATCCCTACCCTAGACCGTCTCCTTGCCCGGCACCTGATCGAGGTCGTGCAGCCAGTGCTGGGCGGAGCGGGTCCAGACCTGGCGCTTGGGCGGCAGCTGATCGCGCTGGTGGACCGTGCCGACGCGGATGCCGAGCACCTTGGGGCCGTCGCCCACCGAGGTTGCATAAATGTGGCTGCCGCATTCGGGGCAGAACACCTGGGCCCGGGGATTGCCGCTTTCCGCGGTCTTCACGTAGGTCTTGAGGGTGCCCGATTTCAGGGTGAAGTCCTCCTCCGGCACCATCACCACGGTGCGGAAGGCGGACCCGGACAAGGTCTGGCAATCCGTGCAATGGCAGACCACGACCTTCTCGGGATCGACCTCGGCCTCGTAAGTGATGGCCCCGCAATGGCACCCGCCGTCGATCTTCATCGCGCGTTCTCCCCGAAGTGTTAGATGCTGCCGTGCCACCCATCGTAGTTAACCGGGCGCCCCGGGCAACGAAAATCGCCAGTCAGGGAGGCCGCAGCGGACCGGTGGCAATCTGGCAGCGATGGTCCTAGACTAATGCAAACGTCGCGCGCCGCGGAACAAGCGGCGCTTCATAAGGAGCGCGCGCTTGGCGCGCGGGTAGGAGACGCAGATGACATTCGATTTGGTAATTCGGGGCGGCACCGTCGCGGACGGGCGCGGCGGCGAGCCGTTCGAGGCCGACATCGCCGTCGAGGACGGCAAGATCGCCGCCATCGGCAAGGTGAGCGAAGCAGGCAGCGAGGAGATCGACGCCAAGGGCCACCTGGTGACCCCCGGCTTCGTCGACATCCACTCCCATTATGACGGCCAGGCGATCTGGGACCAGCGGCTGCTGTCGTCCGGTTGGCATGGCGTCACCACCACGGTGATGGGCAATTGCGGCGTCGGATTCGCGCCGGTCAGGCCCGATCACCGCGACCTGCTGGTCGAACTGATGGAAGGGGTGGAGGCCATCCCCGCAGCCGTCCTGCGCGAGGGGCTGACCTGGGATTGGGCGAGCTTCCCCGATTACCTGGAAGCGTTGGACCGGCGCCAGCACGACATGGATGTCTGCGCCTATCTGCCCCATTCGGCGCTGCGCGTCTTCGTCATGGGCGAGCGCGCGGTGAAGCGCGAGATCGCCACCGACGAGGACATCGCCGAAATGCGGCGCCTGGCGCGCGAGGCGATCCGGGCCGGCGCCATGGGATTCTCTTCTTCCAAATCCTTCAACCACCGCACCGTGGCCGGCGAACTGATCCCGTCCCGCGGCGCCGACGGGCGCGAGCTTTCAGGTATCGCCCTCGCCCTCAAGGATGAAGGGAAGGGGGTGTTGCAGATCATCCTCAACCTGGGGGCGGATTACCGGCACGAGGAGTTCGCCCTCGCCCGCGGCATGGTCGAGGAGTCGGGGCGGCCGCTGTCGCTGACCCTGTTGCAGCGCAACAGCGATCCC
>JAOTVC010000266.1 GCA_029863585.1 Alphaproteobacteria bacterium
GAAGAGGATTACCGTCAGCTGGCTGACGGGGATCAGGAAAAAGGCGAGGAACACCAGGGAACGGGCCGCGTAGAGGTTCGCCAGAAGGTATTTCTTGCGGTAGCGGCCGCCGAGGAACCCCGCGCTTTGCGTCCCGATCATGTTGAAAAGGCCGATCAAGGCGATGGCGGTGGCCGCCATGGCACCGCCCACAACCGTGCTGTTGAGATAGTTTTCCAGATGATTGTTGATGAACTGGATCTGGAAACCGCAGACGAAGAAGGCGGTGGTGAGAAGCCAGAAGCCGCGATGCCCGCCCGCCTCCTTGATCGCCTCGCCGAGGCTCTGGCTGTCTTTCTTGTTCAAGGTATCGCTGGCGGCGTGCCGGATGGCGAGCGCCAGGGGCACCACCATCAGGGCCATGAAGCCGAGCGCGGTCGCGGCAAACACCCAGCCCTCCCCCGCGATCATGCGGTGGCTTAACGGGACAATCAGCATCTGCCCCGCGGTGCCGCCCGACACGACCACGGCCAGCCAGAAGGTGCGGTTTTTCTCTGGGGCGACCCGGCCGACGATCGAGAGCAACATGGGCAGGGCGATCCCCGCCGAGCCGATCCCCATCAACAGCCCGACATTGATCACCAGTTCCGCTTCCGTGGTCGAGCGCGCCATCAACATCAGGCCGCCGGCGTAGATCAAGCCGGACATCACCAGCACCTTGATCGGCCCGAAGCGGTCGGCGATCGCCCCCATCAGCGGCGCGGCCATGCCATAGATCAAGAGCTGCAACCCGGTGGCAAACGACATCACCCGGACGTCCTCGCCCCAACCAAGCCCTTCTGTCACCGGGCGCAGGAACATGCCCATGCTCTGGCGTCCGCCATAAGCGGTCAGGATGATGCCGACGGCGCAGATCAGGACGAACAGCGGACTGCGCCAGAAATGCTTGGACATGGAGGGATGGTCTCCTGGGGGAGGGTTTCGAAGCGGAAGCTGGTCCGATGGCATAGCCGAGGGACCGGCCCTTGCCAACCTATTTGGATCGGAGGCCCGCCCAGACCTGCTCGATCTCCCGCGCCAAGCTTGCGGCGGTATCCTCGTCGGTTTCGTTCTCGATCACCGACACCCGCAGTACCCGCCGTCCCTTCCAATCCGCCGTCCGCAGGAAAAAACCACCGGATTCGTTGATTGAGGCGGCCACCCGTTCCGTCAGGGCATCCGCCTCGCCATCGCCCTCGAACCGGGCGAAGGTCAGAATGACCTGATTGATCTCAACCCGGTTCAGCACCGTGATCCCCTCCACCGCGGCCAGGCGTTCGGCGATCAGGCGGGCACAGCGGCAGTGCCTTTCGATCATCTCGGCGATACCGGCGCGGCCCAGCGCCTGCAGCATGGCCCAGGTCGCGAAACCGCGGGCACGGCGGGAAAGCTCGGGATTGTAGTGGGTCGGGTTACGGCCGTCGCCGGGGGCTTCGCTCAGGTAACTCGCCGTGATGTCCATGGCGCGGCGGTGGGCGGCGGAATCGCGGACGATGGCGTAGCCGCTATCGTAGGGCACCTGGATCCACTTGTGCCCGTCGACGGCCCAGGAATCGGCCCGCTCCGCCCCGGCGGCGAGCTCCTTGAGTCCGGCCGTCGCCCGCGCCCACAGCCCGAAGGCGCCATCGACATGCAGCCAGGCCCCGCGGTCCGCGCTCAGGTCGGCGATCTCATCGAAGCGGTCGAAGGCGCCGGTGTTAATCTGCCCCGCCTGGCAGATGACGATCGCCGGACCTTCATGGGCCGCGAGCGCCCGGCCCAAGGCGCCGGCATCGACGATGCCCTGGTCGTCGGTGGCGATGGGGACGACGTTGCGTTCGCCCATCCCCAGATAACCCAGCGCCGCGAGGTTCGACGCATGGGTCGCGTCACTGACGAAAACCTTGATCTCCGGGGCGCCCTGAAGCCCGTCGCGGCCGAAATCGCAACCCCGGCGACGCAACACCTCGCCCCTGGCCGCGGCCAGGCAAATGAACGCCGCCATGGTCGCCCCGGTCGTGAACCCGACCGAGCATTCCACCGGCAACTCCAACAATTCCAAAAGCCAGCGGCCCGCCACCTCCTCGGCGATGGCGGCGGCGGGCGCGGTCTGATAGATGCCGGCATTCTGGCCCCATATCGCGGTCAGCCAGTCGGCAGCGACCCCCACGGGGTGGGAGCCGCCCATCACCCAGGCGAAGAACCGCGGGTCGATATTCCCGACCAGGCCGGGTTCGGCCGCGGCGATCAGGTCGTCGATGACATCGGCGCCGGCCCGGCCCCGGTCCGGCAGGCCGATATCGAAGGCGGCACGGAGTTCGTCGGCCCCGGCGTCCGGGTGCAGCGGGTGGCGGCCCGCCCGGAACTTCCGGCCGTATTCGGCGGCCCGGGCCAGCGCCTCGGCGCCGTCGTTGTCCCGGTCTTCTCCATTCATCGCGGGTGCAGCCACTTGGGCAAGAAGCTATAGGCGTCGGCCGTCTTGGCGCGGTCGAGTTCGAGACCGCATTCCGCCAGCATGTCCTGCAACCGGCCCGCATTGAAGGCGTCCAGCGTTTCCGTGCACCCGCCGATATGAATGCCGCCGACGAACACCTGGGGGATGGTGGGCGCGCCGGTCTCTTGCCGCAGCGCCACCCGAATTTCACCGCCGCGGTTGTCCTTCTGGTAATCCGCCGAATCGAGGTCGATGGACCGGTAAGGGATGCCGAATTCGGCAAACAGGCGCCTGAGCGACCAGCAGAACTCGCACCATTCGAGGGCGAACATCACAACCGGATCGGATTTATCCGCGATCGCCTCCTCGACGAAGGCGGCGGCCTCGGGCGTGGGCGCCTCGTCCGGCGCGGCCTGGGCGGGCGGCGGCGGCGCGGAAACGTCGAACCGGTAGCGCGGGGTCGAGGCGGCGATCTCGAGCTCCTCCTCGGTCATCGCTTCCGCGATCCCGTCGAACAGCGGCGTCGACAGGTAACGTTCGCCGGTATCGGGGATCATCGCCAGGATGCGCGCGCCGTCCTTGGCCTGTCTCGCAACCTCGATCGCGCCGGCGAAAGTCGCGCCGCCGGTGATGCCGCAGAACACACCTTCGCGCTGCGCCAGATCGCGTGCCCATTGCAGGGCGTCGTTGCCCTTGATCGGCAGGAAACGGTCGATCAGCCCGGCCTCAAGCACGTCATGGGCGAGCTTGGGGATGAAATCGGGGGACCAGCCCTGCATCAGGTGCGGCCGGAAATCCGGATGACTGGCCGCCGGGCTGCCGTCCTCAAGAAACGCCTGCCCGCCGCCGCCGGCAAGAAGCTGGGAATTATCGGGTTCGCAGGCGACGATCTCGGTCCCCGGACTGCGCGCCTTCAGCACCCGGGCCACGCCCTTGAGCGTGCCGCCGGTGCCGACGCCGGTGACCCAGCAATCGAGCCCGTCGGTCCCGAAATCGGCCAGGATCTCTTCCGCCGTGGTGCGGCTGTGGAAATCCGGGTTGGCCTCGTTCTCGAACTGGTGACAGAGGAACCAGCCGTGCTTTTCCGAAAGCTCCCGCGCCTTGGCCAGCATGCCGCTGCCCTTTTCCGATGCCGGCGTCAGAATCACCTTGGCGCCGAGGAAGCGCATCAGCTTTCGCCGCTCAATGCTGAAATTCTCCGCCATGGTGACCACCAGGGGATAGCCCTTCTGCGCACAGACCATGGCGAGCCC